>JAJQEL010000011.1 GCA_021201655.1 Erysipelotrichaceae bacterium
TCCTTAGTGAACTTTTAATTATTTATTTTGTTCACTTTAGAGAATCATATCATCAGCTCGTTTTATTCAATAACCATAGCATCGGGAATATATTTAACAGGATCATCCTTATTAATATAATCATAAAATAATTTGCCTTCAAAATGGTCTAATTCATGTTGTAAACATATAGATAAGAAACCTCTAGCAACTATAGTTATATCTTGATGGGTTAAAACATCATAAGCTTTAACTGTTACTTTTGCATGACGCGGAACAACACCTTCAACTTCATAATTAACACTTAAACATCCTTCACCATCTTTTAAATAAGATTCTTTTTCTGCATAAGAGATAATCTTTGGATTCACTAAAGCATAATCATCGGATTTCTTTAAATTGCCATCACTATCATATGTAAGCACATGAATCGCACACATTCTTTTTGGTATCCCTAGTTGAATAGCTGCAATACCCACAGCTGGCCTTAAATCATATTCTTCACATTTTTCTTCGTCTTGAGAATAAACTAAAAACTCATGCATATCTAATAATAACTGTTCGTCTTCTTTGCTTAAAGGCATCTCAACAGGTAATGATTTTTCCCTAATAGTAGGATTATCATCTTCTATAATATCCTTCATTAATAACATTTCTTCCACCTCGCTAGTTATTCTAACATAAAAATCAATACAATGCAAAAATATGCTAGAATTTCTAGCATACTTTTGTACATCCACAGATAATCAATAATAAGAAAACAACTAGCACAATGGCGAACCATGTACCACCACTGCCACCCATTGTGCCACAGCTAAATGGATTATATCCATAAACAGGATAATAACCATATCCGCCATAATTATAGCATCCGTTCATAACAATCCTCCTTTCATCTTAAATTATTCTTTAGTTATAAAATTGCTAGGGTTTCTACCTATTTATTATTTAAATTTTTTAAGATATCATGTATAATATGTTATCAAGAGGTGATAAAATGTACGATTATCCATTAGATTATACTTGGAGTACAGATGATGTGATTGATGTTATGTCTTTATATAATGCTGTTGAAAAAGCTTATGAAGAAGGTATTTCAAAGGCAGAATTAATGGACTGTTATCAAAAGTATATTAAAATTGTAGATACCAAGAGTGAACAAAAGAAATTTGATCAGGCTTTTAAAGAAGCATCTGGTTATTCTATATATAAAGCTATACAAATGGCAAAAGATAATGATTGGATTGATTTAAGATGAAAAGAATACGATATATTATTGATTTAATTAGAAGAATATTTAGAAGTCGTGGTGTCGATCGTCCAATTTATTTTTGTGTTATTTTCTTATCTATTTTTGGTATTATCATGATTGGTAGTGCTTCAGTTGGTTCGACAGCAAAATATGGAGCTAATTATGCGATTATGAATATGTCTAAACAAGCATTATTTGTCTTATTGGGCTTAGGTATAATGATATTTTTTACGCGATGTTTTAAAAAGTCTTGGATTAATGAATATTCTACTTGGATTATTTATTTGATTGGTTTTATTATGTTATTAGCATGCTTATTTTTTGAGGATGTTAATGGCTCAAAAGCCTGGATACATATTGGCTCTTTTACCATTCAATCATCTGAGTTTATGAAGATTATCTTAATTTTATTTTTATCTTATCATTTCGGCGAGATTGAAGAGTATTGTGTTATCCCAAAAAATATTTCAACAGAAAAACGTCATAGCATGTATTTACGTAAGGTATGGTATTGTATTATTAGACCAATTATTGCTTGCCTTGCGGCATTTGCTGTAGTAGGTTTATTGCAAAGTGATTTAGGAAGTGCCTTGATTATTGCTTTTATATGTATGGGCTTGTTTTATGTAACACCAAGACCTTTTTATCGTAAGTTTAAAAAAGTCGCATCTGTGTTATTAGTGGCTGTATGTGTTATTTTTGCCTTTTTGGCAGGATTTGTCTTAAAATCGCATCAGTTAGCACGTTTTACCACCTGGTTAAATCCGTTAGGAGATGCCTTGGGTGACGGCTATCAATTGGTTAATTCAATGATTGCATTTACCAATGGAGGTTTATTTGGGTTAGGTTTTGGCAGTAGTCAGCAAAAATATGGTTTTATTCCAGAATCCCATAATGATTTTATTGCGGCTATTATTTATGAGGAATTAGGTTTAGTAGGGTTTTTGATGTTTTTAATTCCTTATTGTATTATTATATATAGACTGTTCCAATATGGCTTAAAAATGAGAGATACCAAGAGTAAACTTATTTTATATGGTGTTGGTTTATATTTCTTTGCCCATTTAATTATTAATGTGGGTGGTGTTTCTGGATTAATTCCAATGACAGGTGTACCATTATTGCTCATATCATATGGTGGTTCTTCATTATGGGCTTCTATGATTGGTTTGGGCATTTGTCAATCTATTATCGCTAAATATAATCGTGATCTTTTAAAAGCACAAATTGAATAATTGAACATATGCTACAATAGGTGAGAATATGGATATTGATAATTTTAAAACTTTTATAAGGACTATTCCATCCATTAGAGATGAAGTAGAAAATGGTCGTTATTCCTGGCAACAACTCTATGAATATTATGTTTTATATGGCGAAAATGATAAAATATGGGAACCCTATAAAAAGGATACGCATACAGATTTATCTTATCTATTAGATATTTTAAAAAATATTGACCTTGATGCTCTGTCTAAAACATTTGAAGGATTACAACAGGTATTAAGTTTATTATCAACATTTATGGTTAAAGAAGAAAAGAAACCTTCGTGGTATGATGATTGAGGAAAAAATGATGCAATATATGAGAATGCATCCAAACTGGTATCTTATATTATCTAGATATCCTGAGCGATTAGATACTTTTATAAAGCAATATCGCTTAGATAACCATTGTACTATGGATGATTATATATCTAAAATAGGAATTATCATACAAATGATAGAAATGTTAATGTAGGAGAATATATGTTTGAGATAATTAATGAACTTGTAGAAGCTATTAAAAAAGATGATATTTATAAATCATATATAAAAGCTAATGATAATTTAAATGATGCAAAAACATTAGCATTGCTTTCAAGGCATCAAAATTTAATGGAAGATTATTATCGTTTAAGACAATATGAATCCTATACATCATTAGATCAAATTAAAAAAGATATTAAAGATGTGAATGATGATATTCAAAAAAATGATCAAATTATGAATTATTATAACTATTATTATCAATTAAACGATTTATTAGAAGAAGTGACGCATATCGTATTTAATGATATTAGTGATGAATTAAATTTAACGAGGTTTGAACTATGAGAGTGATTGCTGGTAAATATCGAAGCAGACGCTTAAAAACTGTGGATTCTTCATTAACTAGACCTACCACTGATAAAAACAAAGAAAATTTATTTAATATGATAGGTCCTTATTTTCAAGGTGGTACTTGCTTAGATTTATTTGCAGGTAGTGGAGGATTAGGTATTGAGGCCATTAGTCGTGGTATGGAAGAATTATATAGTGTGGATAAGCAATACAAGGCTTTTGCGGTTATTAGAGATAATTTTGCTGATTTAAAAATAGATGGTCATGTTTATAAGATGGATTATCGCAAGGCATTGGATAAATTTAATGATATGCATTTATCTTTTGATTTGGTTTTATTAGATCCTCCTTATAGTATGAAAATTAATGAATCTATTATCTATTATCTACTAGAACATCATATGTTAAATGATGGATGTATCATTGTTATAGAAGACAAAATAGCAGAAGCTTTAACATTTAATGAACCTTTTTACTTGTATAAACAACAAACTTATGGTATAACCATTTTACAGATTATTAAATATAAAGGAGAACGCTCATGAAAGCAGTCTATGCAGGAACATTTGATCCCGTTACAAATGGACATTTAGATATTATTGGTCGTGCAAGTCGTATGTATGATCATTTATTTGTGACTATTTTTGATAATCCAGGTAAAGCAACTTTATTTACATTAGAGGAAAGAATGGAATTATTAAGACAAGTAACAGCACGATATGATAACGTGAGTGTTGATTATAGTGATGCGCTAGCCGTGGAATATGCAAAAGATAAAGATGCTTTTGTATTGGTTCGTGGTTTGCGAGCAACGATGGATTTTGAATATGAGCTACAATTAGCTTTTTGTAATTATTACTTAGATGAAAATATTGAAATGGTTTTTTTGATGACAAGACCAAGTCAATCATATATTTCTTCTTCTTCAGTTAAGGAAATTGCTATGCACCATCATAGTGTTACGGGTTTAGTATCTCCTGAAGTTGAAGAGGCTTTAAAAATGAAATTTGATGGATAGATAATTGATAGTCTATCTATTTTTTTAAATAAAAATATAGGAAGGAGATAAATATGAAGGGGATTGTGAATTTAAGTGATTTAAGTTTAGCAGAAATTAATGATTTATTAGATGAAGCTATTGCCTTTAAAAATGGCAAAGGTGTTAATTATCATCGTAGAAAAGTGGTTGCAAATTTATTTTTCGAACCTTCTACAAGAACACATTATAGTTTTGATATGGCAGAAGGAAATTTAGGATGCCGTATCCAGAATTTTGAAGCTGTTAATTCAAGTTTAAAAAAGGGTGAAACTCTTTATGATACTTGTAAATTGTTTGAAAGTATCGGATGTGATTGTTTAGTGATTAGACACTTTGATGATGATTATTATAAACAGCTAACGCATCTTAATGTACCAATTATAAATGCAGGTGATGGTAAAGGAAATCATCCGTCTCAATCGTTATTAGATTTAATGACTATTAAAGAAGAATTTGGTCATTTTGAAGGTTTGAAATGTGTCATAGTTGGGGATATTCTTCATTCGCGAGTAGCTCATTCAAATTATGGGGTGATGAAACGACTTGGTATGGAAGTGTATACTGCTGGTCCTTTAGAATATAAGCAGGAAGGATATAACTTTGTAGATTTTGATGAAGTTATTGAAGATATGGATATTGTCATGTTGCTTAGAGTACAACACGAAAGACATATTGGTGATGAGAAATTCTCTAAGAAGAATTATCATCATATTTACGGATTATCTCATGAACGATATAATCGTATGAAAGAAACTGCTATTATTATGCACCCTGCCCCAGTAAATAGAGATGTTGAAATTAGTGATGATCTTGTAGAAAGTGAAAAGAGTCGTATTTTTACGCAAATGCATAATGGTGTATTTGTAAGAATGGCGATGATACATAAGGTGTTAGAAGATGCATAATTATTTATTAAAAAATGCCCATCTTTATATGAATCATACTTTTAGAGATGTTGATATTTTAATCGAAGATGGTTTTATAAAACAAATTGATACAAACATAGAAAGTAATTTTCCAGCATATGATTTATCAGGTAAACTTGTATGTCATAACTTTATTGATATGCATGCCCATTTAAGAGAACCAGGCTACGAATATAAGGAAACCATTGATACAGGCAGTTTGTCTGCATTATATGGTGGATATGGAACTATTTGTGCAATGGCCAATACGAATCCATGTATGGATAATGTAGAGACAATTAGGGATTTTAAACAACGAGTCAAAAAAGATGGTCATGTTAATATCTATACTTATAGTGCTATTACTAAGAATCTTTTAGGTAAGCAGCTTGTTGATATGGATAGTAATATTCAAGAAGATATTGTTATTGGTTTTTCTGATGATGGTAAAGGTGTACAAAGTGATACTATGATGGATAAGGCTATGAAGAAGGTAGCTTCTTTAGATAGTATTATTTGTGCCCATTGTGAAGATGAAAGTGAATTACATGGAGGATGCATCCATGAAGGACATTATGCTAAGGAACATGGTCTTATAGGTATTAATAATGCTTCTGAATATAAGCAGGTTGATAGAGATATTCAATTAGTAAGAAAATATCATAATCGTTATCATGTCTGTCATATTTCAACTAAAGAAACTGTGCAACTTATAAGAGTTGCTAAAAACGAAGGTTTACGTGTAAGTGGTGAAGCCACACCACATCATTTAATTTTGACAGAAGATAATATTAAAGATTGTCATCCTAACTATAAAATGAATCCTCCGGTACGTTCTAAGGAGGATCATCAAGCCATTATTAATGGCTTGAATGATGGCACGATAACAGTTATATCTACAGATCATGCACCACATTCTAAAGCTGAAAAGATGCAACATATTTCTCAAGCACCATTTGGTATTATTGGTAATCAACACGCTTTTCCATTATTATATACTTATCTTGTTAAGAAGAATCTTGTATCTTTAAATACGATTCTTGATGCTATGACTTCTGGCCCTGCAAAGGTTTTAGGAATTGATGATGATATAGCAGTTAATAAGATTGCTAATTTATGTATTTTTGATCTTGATGAAATATTTACCATCAAAGAAGAAGATATTAAATCAAAAGCATGTAATACACCATTTTTAGGTGTTGAATGTTATGGTAAAATATATGGTAACATCTTAAATGGAGAATTATATTTAATGGAGGATAATGATGAATAAATATCAAGGTATGATGACTATTATTTCTAAAAATGAACTGATTAAAGATGTTTATGAAATGCTTTTAGAAGGTAAAGCAGCTTCTTATATAACTACACCAGGACAATTTATCAATATTAAACTCAATGATTCTTTGCAGCCTTATCTTCGTAGACCTATGAGCATTTGTGATTATGATGAAAATCATATTAAAATCATTTTTAGGGTTGTTGGAACAGGTACTAAAATATTGGCTGATAAAAAGATTGGTGATACTTTAGATTGTTTAACGGGTTTAGGTAATGGTTTTAATGAAACAAATTATAAAGATGTTGTTGTGATTGGGGGAGGATTAGGCGTTCCGCCAATGTATGCCCTTACTAAAAGACTTATTCAACAAAATGTAAAAGTTCATGTTGTTTTAGGTTTTAATGATCAATCTTCTATTTTTTATCAAAATGAATTTTCACAATTAGCGCCTACTTCGATTGCTACTATGGATGGTAGTGTTGGCATCAAAGGAACTGTTGTTGATGCATTGAAGGTGTATGACTTTCCTATGGATGCTTATTATGCATGCGGCCCTGAAAAAATGTTAGAAGCATTAGCTCTCAATTATCCCAATAATGGATATCTTTCATATGAAGCTCGTATGGGGTGTGGCTTTGGGGCATGCATGGGCTGCTCTTGTAAAGTAAAATCACAGCCTTATAAACGTATATGCATGGAAGGTCCCGTATTATTATCAAGTGAGGTGATGATTAATGGCTAAATTATATGTTAGTTTACCTGGCTTAGATATGAAAAATCCTGTTATTCCAGCCTCAGGAACATTTGGCTTTGGCTATGAATTTGCCAGATTTTATGATTTAAATCTATTGGGTTCAATGATGCTTAAAGGGACAACTTTAGAACCTAGATATGGAAATCCATTACCAAGAATCGCTGAAGGAGCAAGTGGTATGTTGAATGCGATAGGGTTGCAAAATCCTGGTGTGGAAGCTGTTATGAACGAAGAATTAGAGAAACTACGACCTTTATATAATGATAAAGTCATTGCCAATATTGGTGGTAGTGGTATAGATGATTATGTGGAAACAGCAAGACGCTTATCAACACATGACATGGTTGGTGCTTTAGAACTCAATATTTCCTGTCCAAATGTTCATTGCGGCGGCATTCAATTTGGCACCAATCCACAAATGGCGGCCGATGTAACAAGACAAGTCAAAGCGGTATCACAAAAACCTGTATATGTAAAATTATCACCTAATGTGACTGATATTGTTGAGATGGCTTTGGCAGTTGAAGCGGCTGGAGCTGATGGTATTTCCATGATTAATACTTTGGTTGGTATGCGTTTTGATATACGCACGGGGAAACCAATTATAGCTAATAAAACAGGGGGTTATAGTGGACCAGCAATATTCCCAGTGGCCTTGCGTATGGTTTATCAGGTATCGCAAGCGGTTTCTATTCCTGTTATTGGTATGGGAGGTATTGCGAGTGGTCAGGATGCGATTGAGATGATGATAGCTGGGGCAAGCGCAGTAGCCGTTGGTTGTCAAAATTTGATTGATCCTTATGCTTGTGTCAGGATTATTAAAGAAATGAATGATATCTTAGATCAACAAGGTATTGCAGATGTTAATGAAATTGTTGGGAAATCACATCAATATTGATTAAATACACCCTATTTAGGTATACTAAATAGGGTGATTTTATGTCATTATATTATCGATTATTATTAGCTTCATTATTTTGGGGTAGTAATGTTATAGTGATGAAAATATTATTGAATGATATATCTTTTCTCATGCTTGCATTGTTACGTGTTTGGATATCATTATTATGTTTGAGTGTTTATATGCTATATAAGCATATATCTTTTCATTATCAATATCATTTAAAAGGATTATTAATTGGCATATTGGGTATATATTTGAATTTTGTATTGACATTTATGGGAATGAGCGAAGTAAGTGGTCAAAATAATGCTTTGATGAATGCCTTAGCACCTGTTGTAACATTTATTCTTTCTGTTTTATTGTTACATCATAAGGCTTATAAATATGATTATATAGCTCTTATTTTAGCAATATTAGCTTTTTTAATATCTATACAATTTGATTTCTCTAAAATTAATTTAGGATTTATCTATCTTTTTTTGGGTATGATAATGTATATGTTATCCAATGTATGCATTCAAAGATTTCAGCTTAAGCATTGTTTTCAACTTATATTTTATGAATTATTATATGGTTTTATATTTTTAATGATTCATTCTTATATTATTGATTCCTTTGAAATGCATTCTATTGTAAATCTATCTTTATTTCATTGGTTATTATTAATTATTATTTCAGGTGCTGGTTTTGCTTTTATTCAAATAACTTATATGCATTCAATAAATGAAATAGGTGCCTACAAAACGAGTTTTTATTTAAGTTTGAATCCGCTTGTTACTTATATAGAATCTATTATTTTTTTACAGGAATCAATAGATGTGGTACATCTTTTAAGTTTTATGGCTATTCTTGTTAGTATCTATCTTATACATATTCATGCGCATAATATAACTTGACATTTATATTTGTTTTTTTTAAAATGGTACATGTGATTAAGGGGGGGATTCTGAAATGAATTCATGTTTTCGTTCAGCGGATATTTTATTACCAAATAAAGATATAGATAAGCATAAATGGGCTGTGGTAGCTTGTGATCAATATACCAGTCAAGAAGATTATTGGCACAATGTTGAAAATATTGTACGAGATGAACCATCTACTTTAAATATTATATATCCAGAGGTTTATTTAGGTAAAGATGATAATAGAATTCAAAACATTCAAGATAAAATGGTATCTTATATGAATAATGGTATTATTGAGGATAGTATTAAAGATGGTTTTGTATTAGTAGAAAGAACGTCTGAGGCAGGTACACGTTTAGGATTAGTAGGGGTTATTGATTTAGAAGCATATGACTTCACACCAGGTACAAATGCACTAATACGTGCCACTGAAGGCACTATCGCTTCGCGTATACCACCAAGATTACGTATTCGTGAAAATGCTTTATTAGAATGTTCTCATGTGATGGTGTTAATTGATGATAAATCACAACAATTGATTGAGCCATTATATGATATGAAGGAATCATTAGATTGTATCTATGATATGGATTTAATGATGAATGGCGGCCATTTAAGAGGTTTTCGTATTGATGGAGATGAAGCTCAACAGGTGAATGAATTATTAGTTAAAATGGAAAAAGAAAGTGGCGGCTTTTTCTTAGCTGTTGGTGATGGTAATCATTCTTTAGCAACTGCTAAAACACATTGGCTTAATGTAAAGGCAACATTGAGTGAAGATGGAAGAGAAAATCATCCTGCTAGATATGCATTAGTTGAACTTGTTAATTTACATTCTCCAGCATTATTCTTTGAACCTATTCATCGTGTTTTATTTAATGTTGATATGAATGATGTTTATCATGGCTTTATTGAATCATTGAATAAACAAAATATCCCATATTCTGAAGGTGATGATATTGTCTTTATTGATAATGATGAAGAAAAACATTTAAAATTATTCAATGAAGATGGACGTATTCCATTAGATATTTTACAGAGTTATTTAGATTGCTATTTACAAATACATAATAATTCTTCTATCGATTATGTTCATGGTGAAGATGCTGTTAGAGAATTAGCTAAAAAAGATCACAATTGTGGTATTTTATTAGGTTCTATTGATAAAGATACCTTATTTCCTGCCATTGCAGCAGGTGGCGTATTACCAAGAAAAACATTCTCTATGGGTGAAGCCTATGAAAAACGTTATTATGTAGAATGCCGTAAAATTCAAAAATAACTTGACAATTATTTAATAATCTATATAATAATTGTTGCGACTATATCTAGGACTTATGAGTCCTCGACTTAAATCTTGGATGTAGCTAAGAAATATATAGGAGGAAAATTATGTTAACTAAAGAAGAAAAAACAGCTATTATTAAGGAATATGCAACAAAAGAAGGAGATACTGGTTCTACTCAAGTACAAATTGCTTTATTAACTTATGATATTAATAAGTTAAATGAACACTTCAAAGTGCATAAGAAAGATCATCATTCTAATAGAGGTTTATTAAAGAAAATCGGTAGAAGAAGAGATTTATTAAGATATCTTAAAAGGGAAGATCTTGATAGCTATACTGAATTATGTGACAGACTTGGTTTAAGAAAATAGCCATTAAAGCAATATTGAAATATTGCTTTTTTATTTAGATATCACTAATAAAGAATTATTGAAACAACTAAAAAGTATTGACAAGAAATGTCAATAGGCTATAATGAAAATATCATTTATTCCATATTTTATGGATAAGAGAGAGGAGAAGAAAATGAAGAAGTTATTAAAAGGGCTTATGGTTGCAGCTTTAGCTTTAACTCTATGTGCATGTAGTAGCAGTGATGACACTGAAACAGATACCGAAGTTGTTACAATTACAGTTGCCGTTAGTCCAGATTATGCACCTTATGAATCTTTAGATACAGATGGTGAAACAATTGTTGGTTTTGATGCTGACATGGTTGCTTTATTCCCAAGTTATATTAATACTGATGAAACAACTTATGAATTTGAATGGTATAATATGTCATTTGATAATATTGTTACACAAATTCAAGCTGGGCAAGCTGATGTAGGTATTTCTGGTTTTACTTATAGTGAAGATCGTAAAGTGGCATGGTCTGATCCATATTTAGGAACTGCTCAAGTGGCAGTAGTTGCAGCTGATAGTGATATTGAAACAGTTGATGATTTAAAAGGTAAAACTATTGCTGCACAAAGCGGTGCAACTGGTGAAGAAGCAGCTAAATCAATTGAAGATGCAAATGTTGTTTCTGTATCAAATGTTCAGGAAATCTTTACATCATTAACGAGTGGTCAATATGATGCTGTTGTTGTAGATTCAGGTGTTGCCCAAAACTATGCTGATGCTCAAGGTTTTAAGATTTTAGATGAAGTATTATTAGATGAAAAGAACTACATTATTGCTCAAGAAGGTAATGATGAAATGATTGAACTTATGAATACTTGTATTGCTCAATTCTTAGCTAGTGATGATTATGCTGAATTATGTGAAAAATGGGGCTTAACTGCATTAGAAGAATAATTATCTATCAGTCATTTAAATAGGATACGATTTAACAATCGTATCTTTTTTTTCTTTTCATATCTTCTAAAATCGAGTATAATGATAAAAAGTTATTACTTATGAGAGGCAGGGGATATATATGTTTAGTGCATTTAATGAGATATTTACAGTAAGTAATTTATTGTTTTTATTAAAAGGTGCTGGTATTTCATTAGGTTTAGCAGCTGTTTCATTAGTATTTGGTTTGATTTTAGGTATTATTGGTGCTGCTTGTAAAATATCTAAGAATCGTATTTTACAAATAATTGCTAATGTGTATGTAGAAGTGATTCGTGGTACGCCTATGTTACTTCAGATTTATTTAATTTTTAATGTGGTACCAATGATTGTTTCATCTTTTACAGGTTCACCTTTTAGAATGAATTATTATTTGATAGGTATTATAGCCATGAGTATTAATAGTGGAGCTTATCAAGTAGAACTTATTAGAAGTGGTATTAATGGAGTAGATAAAGGCCAATGGGAAGCTTGTGAAACAATTGGATTATCTTATTTTCAGACTTTAAGATTTGTGGTTTTACCACAGGCTTTTAAACGTATTATACCACCATTAGTATCTGAATTTATTACTTTAATTAAAGATTCATCTTTGATTTCTTGTATCGGTGCCATTGAATTAATGAATGCCTCAAGAGTTTTAGGTAATCAATATTATGAATATATGACGCCTTATTGTTTAGCAGGGGTTTATTATTTAGTGATGACATTAACGATTTCACAAATATCAAAAGCATTAGAAAGGAAGTTGGCAGAAAGTGATTAGAGTAGAACATATTACTAAACAATTTAAAGATTTAACAGCTGTTGATGATGTTTCACTAGAAGTCAAAAAAGGTGAAGTTGTTTGTCTTATTGGACCTTCTGGTTCTGGTAAAAGTACTGTTTTAAGATGCATTAATGGTTTAGAAAAACCTGAAAAAGGTCAAATTTATTTGGATGATGAATTATTAGATTATAAAAATAAGGAAAAATATAATTTGATGCGTCGAAAAATGGGATTTGTATTTCAGCATTTTAATTTATTTCCAAATATGACAGTCTTACAGAATTTAACCTTAGCACCTATTCAAGTGATGAAAAAAAGTGAGGGTGAAGCCATTGAAATAGCTGAAAAATATTTAGATCGTGTTGGTTTATTAGATAAAAGAGACGAATTTCCTAATAAGTTATCTGGTGGCCAAAAACAAAGAGTGGCCATTGCCCGTAGTCTTTGTCTAAATCCTGAAATTATGTTGTTTGATGAGCCCACAAGTGCTTTGGATCCAGAAATGATTATTGAGGTATTACAGGTTATGAAAGAATTAAGTGAAGAAGGTATGACAATGATTGTTGTTACTCATGAAATGGGTTTTGCGAAAACTGTAGCTAATCGTGTTATCTTCTTAGAAGCTGGTAAAATTGTTGAAGAAAATGATGCACGAGCTTTCTTTGATAATCCACAAACAGAAAGGGCTCAAGATTTCTTGAATAAGGTCATGTATTAATGAAAATTAAAGAATTTTCGGTAGAAACTTATATGACAAATCATGAACATGATTGTCTATATAATTTATCTGATACTTGTGTTGATAGTCTAAGCATTGCTGATTTAAATGTTGATATAAATAGAATGCTGACTATGAAAATGGATTATGGTCCAATTATTGGGTCCCATCATTTAAAGGATGGTATTTTATCTTTATATGAAACAGGGACTTATGATAATATTGCAATTACGCATGGGGCTATCAATGGCAATGAACTAGTGATGATGACTTTATTGGAAACTGGTGATCATGTCATAGCTATGAGTCCATCATATCAACAAATGTATGAATTTCCTCAATCTATTGGTTGTCTTGTATCAATAATAGAATTAACAGAAGATAATGATTGGATGCCCTCTATTGATGATTTTAGACAACTTATCAATGATCATACGAAACTTATTTGTATAACATCACCTAATAATCCTACAGGAACAACTTTTAACATGGAATTCATGAAAGAATTAATAGATTTAGCTAAACAATATGATTGTTATATTTTAGTTGATGAAATATATCGTGGCGTAAATACGAAAACAAAAACTTTAACGCCATCATTTTCTGATTATTATGATAAAGCTATTATTACTTCTAGCTTATCGAAAGTTTTCTCTTTTGCAGGCTTAAGATTAGGATGGATCAAAAGTTCAAAGGATATTATAGATTTAATTAATTATCGCAGAGATTATCATATTATTAGCAGTGGCCCTTTAGATGATTATTTAGGAAGTATAGTTTTAGAAAATAAAGATAAAATATTACAAAGAAGTTTAGATATTTGTGATAGAAATAAAAAATATATTCGTCAATGGTTAGAAAAAGAATCATTAGTATCATGTGTCTTACCTGATGAAGGAACAGTTTGTTTCTTACATTATTATATAAACATGTCTTCATTAAATCTATGTGAGCGATTGCAAAAAGAGACAGGTGTTTTCTTTGTGCCTGGTTGTTGTTTTGGCAAAGAAAATTATTTACGATTTGGTTTTGCTCAGGATTATGAGATATTGGTTAAAGGATTAAATATTTTTTCTAAGTGGTTGCATGAGAATGCTTAAGGCATTCTCTTTTTATATACCTCAAAATAAACATAATAGCTAGAAAACACTAGCGTTGATAATTGACCAATAAGCATAACAATACCAACACTAAGTACGGCATATCTTGGTGTTAATATAATTAGACATATAAATTCAATAGTTACTTCAAATCCACTCATTATGAACATTTCCTGATTCTTGCCTAATGCCTGCAAAGTAGCACTTAATGGTGTCTGTAAATAACAAAGCGTAAAAGGAATACACATGTATTTTAAATAATCATAGCCTTGGGTTGTATCATACATCATTTTCAAACATATATCTCCATAAAAATAAAAAATCAATGTAAAAGGTAAACTAATGATAAAACAAGCAACTAAACCATATAGAATATGCTTTCTTAGACTATAATAACTAGAATAAGCAATATCTCTATTAAGTTGTGGTAGCATCATTCTTAAGATGACATTATTAAAAAATGTAGGTGTAAATAATAACGATACGACATATCCAGCCATAATTGCGAAATCGTTTTGCACAATACTTTCTGCATATCCAAGTCTTGATAACATGTTGACTAATACAATTGGTTCAATAAAGTTATATCCCGAATGTAATAACCTTGAACCCGTTAATGGCAAAGCAATATTCATGATGTCCTTAAATATAAAATGCTCTTTAATATAATCAATATCATGATGTCTTATATTGATTTTTCGATGTAATTGAAAATATAAATATATAATTGATACCAATTCACCAATACTCATTGATAATATGGCAATCGAAACTAAAAAACAAATATCTAAATCATGAAGAAGAGTTATTAAAACAATACTAAAAATTATTCTTGAACTTTCTTCTAATATTGACGCTATCGCTAAGCATCCAACATTTTCTTTCCCTAAATAATAATTTTTCATAATGCCACTGATTCCAACAAGTGGTATAAAAGGAATCATGCATAATAATGGATATATGGCCTGGGGTTGTTTTAGTAAGTTTAATGCAATCATACGGCTAAAGCATAATAAACTTAAGACAATCAATAAACATGAACAACCACATATAAGTAATGCTGAAATAATAACTTTTTTATTTCGATATCGAGGATGTGATATTAAACGAAAAACAGCTGAAGGAATTGAAAACTGAGCTAAAGTAATACATAAAGATAAAGTTGGAATAACTAAAATATATAAAGCCATACCTTCATCATTAAGTAATCTAGATAATATCATTCGATTGATAAGAGAAAATATTTTTGATATTAATGTTGTACTAGTGAGAATGATAAATGAATTAATCAATTTTCTTTTCATAAAACACTTCCTTTATGATTTCATTTCCTTTATAATAGATATGTTGAACGAATGAGAAATATGATAGGAAGTGTTAGATGATGGAGATAAATCTTAAAGAAAAATTGCCTTTGGATATATTATTTTTAATTCGTATTAAGGCTAATGAATTTAAGAGTCAAGGAATACAGGAAATAGATGTTAATGATATTAAAGAGTATCTTTATATAACAAAATGGAAGAATATGGATAGTATTTCTATGTGTGATTTAATTGATGATATTATGTCTTTACAGTTTTCAGAAGTTTTTGATTATTTGAAGGTTAAAGTTATTAAAGAAGCATCACATATGAATCTAGAAGATTTTGAGGATTTAATAGCACAGTAGTATGAAATATCAAGTAAAAGAGTTAAAAAATTATAAAAATATACAGAACAAATATAAAGTCAATTCTTTACTCGCAAAGATATTGGATGGGCATGATTATGATGAAAAAACTTTACAGGATTTTTTAAATCCTAGGCTTATTTATCATGATTTTTCTTTGTTTTCAGAGGCTGATATGACATTGGATAGGATTCATGATGCTATTGAAAATCAGGAAAAAATATGTATTTATGGTGATTATGATTGTGATGGTATATTAGCGACAGCAATATTGGTCGAGGCTTTTAAAGAATTAGATGTTCAAGTTGGTTATCATATTCCATCTCGTTATAATGATGGTTATGGATTAAATGTCAATAGAGTGAAACAAATAGCACAAAAGGGTTATACCTTAATTATTACGGTTGATAATGGAGTGAAAGCTTTTGAAGCGATTGAAACAGCTAATGAATTAGGAGTTGATGTCATCATCACGGATCACCATCAAATGGATATAGATTTACCTGATGCCTGTACCGTTATTCATACAAAAATTTCACCAGATTATCCTTTTAAAGAAATATCTGGAGGTTTTGTTGCGTATAAGCTTGCTAGTGCCTTATTAGGACATCAAGATAAGTATTTATATACTTTAGCAGCTATTACGACAATTTCAGACATGATGCCTTTACTGGATGAAAACAGGTCATTATTACAACGTGGTTTGATTTTTATGAATGAGGAAAAATATCCTCAATTAGAATTATTATTGGGAGAAAATCAGAAATATACTTCTACTACAATAGGTTATATTATAGCTCCTAAGATTAATTCATTTGGTCGATTACCTGAAATATGTAATCCCAATTATTTAGTCAAGTATTTCTTAAAAGATGCTTCTAAAGATCTATTAATGAAAATATCAACACTTGCAACACAAATCAATAATAAACGTAAAACGATGACATTACAACAATATAGTCTTGCAAAAGATGCTATTAATGATAATTATCTTTATTTTTCATCATCTGAAGTTCATGAAGGACTCATAGGACTTATTGCATCACGTTATACTAGACAATATGAAAGGCCTAGTTTTGTGATGCATTATGATAAAGAAAATCATCTTTATAAAGGCAGTGCACGTAGTGTTGATGGTTTTTCTTTACATGATTTTTTTATGCAGCATCAAAGTTTATTGGATAATTTTGGTGGACATGATAAAGCAGGAGGTTTTAGTGTAAAAGAAGAATATTACGAAGATCTTCATAAGGCGATTGAAAATAGCCTAAAAAATGTTACTTTAGCTTCTATTAAAGAAATTATCTTATTAGAGGAAGAAGATATAACAGTATCTAATGTAGAATCTTTATCACATTTAGAACCATTTGGACAAGAAAATGAAGAACCCTTATTTCTACTTAGAAATGTACCTGTTGAACGTTTATATCTATTAAGCGAAGGTAAGCATTTAAAAATGGATATTGCTTATAAAAATATTAGGCTTTATGCTTTATATTTCCATCATGGTAAAGATTTAGAAACAATTGAAGCTAAAGATAAAATTAATCTTATAGGTACATTAGAAATTAATGAATTTAGAAATACCAAAAATATTAATTTTATGATTAAGGATATTATTTAAAGCAAATACTGGATATACAGATTAACTGTATATCCTTTTTTAAAATATTGATATTATCAATTATTTTCATTATAATCATATTTGTAGAAAGTATGGTGAATAATATGAAATATGTAAGGAAACTTGTTGATAATTATTGTGTCATGGATTTAGAGACAGCAGGATTATCACCTTATAAGAATGATATTATTGAGATTTGTATATTAAAAGTGAGAAACAATCAAATTGTCGATCAATATGTTCAACTAGTCAATCCAGGTTATAAAGTAAATCGATATATTACTCATCTTACAGGTATAACAAACACTATGTTGAAAAATCAACCTACACTAAATACTTTAAGGAATGAGGTAGTAACTTTTATTGGTCATGATATCATTGTTGGTCATAATACCAACTTTGATGTTAGATTTTTACAAGTGGGTTTAAATGAAACATTTGATAATGAATATGTTGATACTTTGCAGTACAGTAGGAAACTATATCCACAGTTATCTCATCATTCTCTATCTGACATGTCTGAATATCTCAATTTATCAAAAAATACACACCGAGCTTTAGATGATTGTATATGTACCAAAGAATTATATGATTGTATTAAGGATAAAATGTTATGAAGCAAGTATTAATGTCCATTAAACCACAATATGTTAAACAAATTATCGATGGAACAAAAACCATAGAATATCGTAAAACGAGATTTCATCAAAAT
This sequence comes from Erysipelotrichaceae bacterium, assembly GCA_021201655.1. GTDB lineage: Bacteria > Bacillota_I > Bacilli_A > Erysipelotrichales > Coprobacillaceae > JAJQDJ01. The sequence continues at coordinate 18,345 of JAJQEL010000011.1, forward strand.
GTAGATAGTATTATAATATATGCTTCATCTCCAATTAAGAAAGTTATAGGTGAAGTTGAATTATTAGATACTTTAGTAGATTCACCAAGTAAAATATGGGATCAAACATATTTGCATGGTGGTTGTACTAAGGATGAATTTGATGCTTATTATAAAGGTAAAGATAAAGCAATAGCTTATGTATTAGGAAATGTCACATTGTATGATAATCCTAAAACATTGGTTGATTATGGTATATATTATTATCCACAATCTTATGTGTATTTGAGAGAGTTAGAAAGCTGAAATAATTTCAAATGTTATGTCATGAGCATACCAAAATGCCTCTAAAATGGATTATAATAGTGATAGGTGATAAAATGATAAGGAAAATATTTTACTATATAAAATTGGTGTTAGCTTTCTTTTTAATTTTAATTATTATTTTTGGTGGTACATCAATCATAAATTATGGATTAAATAAAAATAATATTTTGGGTATTTTGATGTTACTTTTTATTGTTGGTTTATTATTATATAGTGCCTATAAACATCAGCCGACAAACAAATTACAAATAAATCCAGTAGCAATAAAGATTATTGTGGTTGTTATAGTATTATCAGTTGTTAGTGTCATGTCAAATAATAGTGATGAAACGGAAACCTATGTATCAGATTCTGAGGAAACAAATATCGATTATGATGTAATACATAAAAGCTTTGTTGAATCATTAAAAGCGAATGCTTCTAAGAATAATCTTACGTTATATCATATTGATCTTGATGAAGATAGTCATGTTATAACAGTTTATATTGATAATTATCAAGGTGAAGAAATTTCATCTAATGATGAAGCATATGAGGCAATCTATAATTATGTATCAAGATATATTAATCTTAATAATGATATTAATATAACAATCCAATTTGGTAATGTCATTAATAATCAAAGTAAAATTTATACTGTTGATAACTATTATCAAGTATCACATACTAAAAATATTTATGGTTACTATTTTTTAAGGGCAAGTGATGTGGTGAAATATCAAACAGAAGAATTATTTACTTTATATGATAAAGATGTATCCTATAGTGATTTAATTTCTATTCTTAATAGAGATATTGATAGTATTGTTAATAGTGGTGTTGAGATAGCTGATTTTTCTACTATTCATGATTATGAAGTTGACGGTATTTATGATATAACCCAATATGGTGTTATTAGAAATAATGGTAGTGGTGATAGTAATTATAATGTTGGCGATTATTCAAATGCTTATGATTTTTATTTAGAAAATCAAGATGTATTAAGTGAAGATGAAGCTTATGAAATATATTATGATGAATATGGAGAATATGATTAATATTCTCTATTTTCTTTCCATTAAATTGATTGTTATAGAATATGTAATTCTATATAATCATATTATACAAATAGATAAATCACAAAATTTCTTTCCAGTTTTTCAAAATAAGCTAAAAAAATGTTATTATTTTGTGAAAATATATGATAGATAATCTTTATTATCATAAAAAAATTTGATATAATGTTGTCTGTATAAGAGGAGGAAGTATACCGATGGACTTAAAAGAGTATATTGCTGACATTCCTGATTTTCCAAGTGAAGGCGTATTATTTAGAGATGTAACACCTTTATTGGCTGATAAGGATGCTTACAAAGAATCTATTCGTTTATTAGCTGATTTTGCTAAGGATAAGAATGTAGATGTTGTGGCTGGCCCTGAAGCACGAGGATTTTTATTTGGTTGTCCTGTAGCTGTTGAATTAGGTTGCGGATTTGTTCCAGTTAGAAAACCTGGTAAGTTACCTAGAGAAGTTGTTTCTAAAGAATATTCATTAGAGTATGGAACAAATGAGATTCAAATGCATAGTGACAGTATTAAGCCAGGACAGAATGTCTTGATAGTAGATGATTTATTAGCAACTGGTGGAACTGTAGAAGCAGCTATTTCATTGATTGAACAAATGGGAGGAAATGTCGTTGGAGTTGCCTTTTTAATTGAATTAGAAGCTTTAAAAGGTATTGATTTATTAAAGGGTTATGATGTTTACTCTGTGTTAAAGTATTAAAAAAGAGACACAGTCTCTTTTTTCATAAAATATATTATGTAAGGAGGAGAGAATATGGAATATAAAGGTGCTAATGATACGATTACTTTTGAAGATGTTTTAGAGAGTTGTTCAACTTATATTACAAAAGAAGAAAGTATTGCCCTCATTCAAAAAGCTTATGATTATATAATGGTGAAACATGAAGGACAAAAACGTAAAAGTGGTGAACCTTATACAATTCATCTCATATGGGTTGCTTATATTCTCACTACTTTACAAACTGGTCCTACGACAATTGCGGCAGGCTTACTCCATGATGTGATGGAAGATTGTGATGTTTCGCGTGAAGAGATGATTGAAAACTTTGGTGAAGAGATAACAACTTTAGTAGAAGGAGTTACCAAAATTGGTAAAATGCCTTTTATGGATGAAGCGGATATGTATGCTGAGAATCATCGTAAGATTTATGTTGCTATGGCAAAGGATATTCGTGTTATCTTAATTAAGTTATCAGATAGACTTCATAATATGCGTACATTACAATATATGCGACCTGATAAGCAACAAAGGATTGCTAGAGAAACCTTAGAAGTTTATGCACCTATTGCCCATCGTTTGGGTATTAATGATATAAGGGTAGAATTAGAGGATTTATGTTTATATTATCTAGATCCTAAAGCTTATTATGAGATATCTGAACTCTTAGATCAAAAATTAAGAGAACGTCAAGATTCTATTGATAAAATGGTTCACTCTGTTACAAAGCTTTTAGATGATCATCATATCGAATATCGAATCAAAGGAAGAGCAAAACATATTTATAGTATTTATAAAAAAATGGTCATTAAACATAAACGTTTTGAAGAACTATATGATTTAAATGCATTAAGAATTATTCTACAAGATAAAATGAAATGTTATGAAGTATTAGGTATTATTCATGATCAATATCGACCATTACCTGGACGATTCAAAGACTATATTGCTATGCCAAAACCGAATATGTATCAATCACTTCATACAACAGTTATTGGTGAAGATGGCCATATTTTTGAAATACAAATAAGAACAGAGGAAATGGATGAATTAGCTGAACGAGGTGTAGCCTCTCATTGGCGTTATAAAGAAGGTACTGATTATTCTTCTAAACAAGAACAAAAAGATATTGTTAATAAATTACAATGGTTAGGTGATTTCATTTCCATGAGTGATGAAATGAAAGATGGTGATGCCAAAGAATATTATGATTCTTTAAGACATGATATCTTTGAAGCTAACGTTTATGTCATGACACCACAAGGAAAAATTATCGAACTTCCAAATGGGGCAACACCAATTGATTTTGCTTATAAGATTCATACGGAAGTTGGTCATCATGCAGTAGGTGCTTTAGTTAACAATGTTATGGTACCTATTAATACACCACTTAAAACAGGTGATGTTTGTGAAATCAAAACCAATAAGAATTCTGGCCCTAGCGAAGATTGGCTCAAATTTGTTAAAACTGCAAGTGCGAGAAACAAAATTAGACAATATATATCTAAACATGATGCAGAAACGCAAAAAGAAATTATTGAATTAGGACGTAAATATCTTAGAGAAGAAATTCGTAGACGTGATTTAGATGAAAAGAAATATTTGGATCCAGAAACATATAAATCTTATTTTGGTTCATTAGGTGTTAAAAATTTTGATGAATTATTAGTATTATTAGGTAAAAAACAAGCTTCACCAGTTACTTTAATAGAAAAAGTTGTTCCATCTAATACTGGTTTCTTTGAAACTTTAACAAAGATGCTCAAGAAAAACAACAATATTCAGGAAAATCAAGCCAAAAAAGGTAGTACTCCTATTAGTGTTAAAGGTGTTGATGGCTTAAAAATTCAATTATCTAAATGTTGTAATCCAATACCTGGTGATAAGATTATTGGATACGTATCGAAGGGTCAAGGTATAAAAGTGCACCGCGAAGATTGTCCAAATATCAAAAGAGTAGAAAAAGGGCGTCTTATTGATGTTTATTGGGATTATACCAATATATCTGAAAAACGATTTGAAGCGGATGTAGAAATCCACGGCTTGGATAGACCTAATTTACTCAATGATATCATGACTGTTTTAGGACAGGTGAAGGTTAATATACTTAATATCAATGCTGGTGTAGTTGATAGCGAAGCACAAATAAAATTAAGATTATCAGTAGAAAATGCATCAACTCTGCAAGTCGCTTTTGATAATCTCAATAAAATAGCTGGAGTTTATGAAATCCAGCGTGTTATACATTAAAGTGGGCAACACCCACTTTTTATTATACAATATATTTATATAAAATGAAAGGGCTTACATTAAATTTTATTTTCATATTTTGCAAACGAAAACGCTTTCATTTTTATAAAAAGTGTGCTATTATATAGATGAAGAAAAGGAAGACACAAGGAAGGAGGTCTTAAAAATGAAAGTAAAAGTTGATAATATGATGTTAAGACCTATGATGGTAGAAAATCTTGATCTTCCAAAAGATTTTAGATTAAGTCGAGATATTCTACCCCCAAACATATAAGTGGCCTTATATGAAGGTCAAAAGCTCAATAAATTAAATTTTAAGTCGCATGTTCAATAGATAAGAAATATTAATGTAGTGATTATATCAATAAAGTAAATCTTAGATATTGAAGTTTAGTGGATCCTGAGAAAGAAAGGAAAGAAAGTGTTGTTAACATTTCAATGATATGTATGAAGATGGTAATTAGTAAAATGAATGGTAGGAATGATTAACAACAAGAATTGTCGTAATTGTAAATTTCTCTCGATAATAATTTATAATAAATAAGTTGCATAGAAGTTTTACTTCTTTAGATGATAGAATAGGAGATGGAAATCTCCTATTTTTTTGAATAGGACTTTATTTATGATATATAAGATTTTTTTATAAATAATGAATGAAAGAAAAAAACGGAAAAGAATATTGTGTTTGTATGAGTTAATTTTATAAATTTCATTGCATTTTATGAGATTATATTTTATAATGCGGTTGTATTCTATGAAGAAGATTAAATAGTGGAATTTGCTAGAGACATTGTGGGTGGTGTAAACAATGAAAGGAAACTATGGGACACTTTGGAGAATGTTATGAAAATAACCGTTCATTGCGTTAAGATGAAGAGTGTACGTTATTGACGTAAACTAAGGTGGTACCACGATCATTCGTCCTTAGATAGGGACGTTTTTTATTTTATAAAGGAGGAAGAGAAATGGCTTATAAAGCCCCAAGAGGAACTGTTGATATTTTACCTCAAAATACGGAAAAATGGCAAAAGATGGAACAGTTATTAAGAACTATTTGTGCAAATTATAATGTAAAGGAAATGAGAACGCCAATATTTGAACATACCGAATTATTTAATCGTGCTGTTGGTGATACTACAGATGTTGTTTCTAAGGAAATGTATACATTTAATGATAAAAAAGGTAGATCTATTACCTTAAGACCTGAAGGAACGGCGGGAATTGCGAGAGCTTATGTAGAAAATAAGATGTATGGTTATCCAGAGAAACTACAAAAGATTTATTATTTAGGTCCTATGTTTCGTTATGAAAGACCACAAAATGGGCGACAAAGACAATTTCATCAATTTGGTGTAGAAATGATTGGTGTGGAATCACCATATGTTGATGTGGAATGTATGCTGATGGCTGTGACAATTGTTCAATCTTTAGGATTGAAGGATATTACTTTACATATTAATTCATTAGGAGATCAGGATTCTAGAGATGCTTATAGAGATGCTTTAAAACAACATTTTAAACCAGTCATCAATGAATTATGCCATGACTGCCAGGAAAGATATGAGAAAAATCCACTTAGAATATTAGATTGTAAAGTTGATAAAGATCACCAATCAATGAAAAATGCACCACGTACAATTGATTATTTAAGTGATAATGCAAAAGCACATTTTGATAAAGTATGTTCTTTATTAGATGATTTAGATATTGATTATGTTATTGATACTAATTTAGTAAGGGGTTTAGATTATTATACTCATACTATTTTTGAAGTTATTTCTGATGATCCTAAGTTAGGAGCTGGATCTACTGTTGGTGGAGGTGGTCGCTATAGTGGCCTTGTTGAAGAAGTTGGTGGTCCAAGTGCTCCTGGTGTTGGTTTTGCTTTTGGCTTAGAAAGATTAATGATTGCAATGGGTGATGATAACAATGAAACAGAAGGTATTGATGTATATGTTATGCCTTTAGGGGATAAAGCAAGAGATTTAGCCATGCAATTGATAACTGTTTTAAGAGCTCAAGGTTTTACCTGTGATATGGATTATATTGGTAGAGGTTTAAAAGGACAATTTAAATCAGCTGATCGTTTTAAAGCAAAGTTTTCAATTATTTTAGGTGATGATGAAGTGGAAAAGAAAGTTGTAAATATCAAATCTAATACAACTAGAGAACAAGTTGAAGTAGCTTTAAATGATGTTGTAAGTTATATAGAGGGAGAATTATATGAATAGAACACACAATAATGGCGAATTAAGAATAGATAATGTTGGTCAACAAGTTGAACTCATTGGTTGGGTAGCTAAAAAAAGAAATCTGGGAGCTTTGGTTTTCATTGATTTAAGAGATAGATATGGTTTAACGCAAATTATCTTTGATGAAAGTTTTGATGAAAGATTAAGAGAAGTAAAAAATGAATATATCTTAAATGTTAAAGGAATTGTTGTCGAAAGAAGTTCTAAAAATCCAAAGATGCCTACAGGTGATATTGAAATACAAGCGCAAGACTTTGAAATCATCAATACAGCTAAATTAACACCAATGATAGTAGCAGATGAAACTGATGCCTTAGAAGAAAAACGCATGGAATATCGTTATTTAGATTTACGTCGTCCAATCATGCAACAAAATATTATGACAAGACATAAAATCACTAAATCTATTCGTGAATACTTAGATGATCATGACTTTATTGATATTGAAACACCATATTTGAATCGTTCAACACCAGAAGGCGCTAGAGACTTCCTGGTTCCTTCTCGTATTCATAAAGGTGAATTCTATGCTTTACCTCAATCACCACAATTATTTAAGCAATTACTTATGGTAGCAGGTTTTGAAAGATATTATCAAATAGCTAGATGTTTTAGAGATGAAGATTTAAGAGCTGATCGACAAATAGAATTTACGCAGGTTGATGTTGAAATGAGTTTTATGTCTACTGATCAAATTATAGAAATCGGTGAAGGTATGATCCAAAAACTCATGAAAGATGTGAAAAATATTGACATAGAATTACCATTACGTCGTTTAACATGGCATGAAGCTATGGAAAAATATGGTATTGATAAACCTGATACAAGATTTGGTCTAGAACTTGTGAATTTAAATGAAATTGTGAATGATGTAGATTTTGCAGTATTTAAAAATGCTTTGGATAATGGTGGTTATGTTAAAGGAATTAATGTTAAGGGCGAAGCGTCAAATTATTCTCGAAAGAAAATTGATAAATTAACTGATCTCGCTAAAACTTATAAAGCTAAAGGGTTAGCTTGGTTAAAAGTAGGAACAGAGAAAGTACAGGGACCAATCGCGAAATTTTTTAGTGAAGAACAATTATCTAAGTTATTAACTGCTATGGATGCTCATGAAAACGACTTATTATTGTTTATTAGTGATGTTAAATATGAAGTTGTATGTGATGCTTTGGCTGCTATTAGAAATCATTTAGGTAAAGAATTAAAACTTTATGATCCTTCTACATTTGACTTCTTATGGATTGTCGATTTCCCAATGTTTGAATATGATGATGAAACGCAACGTTACTATGCAAAACATCATCCATTTACTAAACCTAAAGATGAGGATATTGATAAAATGGAAACTGATCCTGAGCATTGTTTAGCTGATGCATATGATATAGTACTCAATGGTTATGAATTAGGCGGCGGATCACAAAGAATTTACGATCAATCAGTTCAAGAACGTGCTTTTAAAGCTTTAGGATTCACGCAAGAAGGCATTGATAGTCAGTTTGGCTGGTTTGTCGAAGGTTTACAATATGGTACACCTCCTCATGGTGGCTTTGCTTTAGGCTTGGATAGACTTGCTATGATATTATGTGGTACAGATTCAATCAGAGATGTTATTGCCTTTCCAAAGAATACCAGTGCTACTTGTCCAATGTCAAAAGCACCTACTAAAGTATCTGATTTACAATTAGAAGAATTAGGAATCGAGGTAACAAAACATGAATAAAAGAATTGAAAAAGTATTAGCACAAATGGCTCAAAAAGGCATAGACCATCTGATTATCAGTGATCAATATTCTATAGATTATCTATTAGGTTATAATAACTGGCCTGGTGAAAGAATGTATGTATTATTATTAGATATTAATAGTCATCATCATTTATTTTTAAATAAATTATTCTTCTTAGATCAACCACTAGATATTGATATTGTATGGTATGATGATACGCAAGATGGGGCAGCTATTGTAGCTTCTTATTTAGATGATGCATTGTGTGTTGGCATAGATAAGAAATGGGAAGCTAAATTCTTATTAAAAGTTATGGACAAGGCATCTCATTGCCACTATGAAGTAGGATCAGAATGTATTGATTACATTCGCATGATCAAGGATGAAGAAGAACAAAATTTAATGCGTGAAGCTTCACGCCTCAATGATTTAGCTATTGATCAAGTTATTCAACTTTGTGCAAAGGGAAATTTAACCGAAAAAGAAGTTGAATCTCATATTCCACAAATCTATCATGATTTAGGATGTGAAGGTTTATCATTTAGTGCCATTGTTGGTTATGGCCCAAATGGTGCTGATGGTCATCATAGTTGTGATGATTCTACGTTAAAACCAGGTAATAGTATTGTGATAGATATGGGTGGTATTTATCATGGCTATTGCAGTGATATGACAAGAACAGTTTTTTATAAAGAAATCTCTCCTGAACAAAAGAAAGTTTATAATCTTGTTAGGCAAGCCAATGAGGCAGCTGAAGCCGTGGTTAAACCAGGTGTCAGATTATGTGATATTGATAAAACAGCAAGAGATATTATCACTGAAGCTGGTTTTGGACCTAATTTTAATCACCGTTTAGGACATTTTATTGGTCGCGAATGTCATGAATGGGGAGATGTTTCTCAAGCTTTTGATCTCAAAGTTGAAGAAGGAATGATTTTCTCTATTGAACCAGGTATTTATCTACAAGATAATTTTGGAGTAAGAGTAGAGGATTTGGTATTGGTTACTAAGGATGGCTGTGAAGTCCTTAATCATTATACAAAAGATATTATTATTATAGGTTAAGCTATGCTTAGCCTTTCTTTTAGCAATTTATTTCTTCAAGTAAATATTTCATATATTTATTGACATATTAATGGTAATGAACATTTTATGGATGAAAAATATATTTTTATAATATTGAACTTGATAAAGAACCGATAAAGAATGATATATATCACTTTGTAAAATGTTTAAAAAAGAATTATTAAAAATCTTGAATAGTTATATTAATGATGAAAATATAGAAGATTATTCAAATCAATAGTTAACACGTTATTTATATAATGAAAAAACTATTTATAATATAAGCCTTTATGAATATACTCAAATAGTCTATGATGATATAGTTAGGCTTATAACGAGAATATTCATGACACAATTTGAACATTTATATTTCTTAATATAAATTATGAAAGATAATACGCATATTGTGTTTTTTAATAATGACTTAGATATTATTGATTTTGTTGATTTGTATGATAGTTTGTTAGATTTTCTTGAAGTTAACAAAGAATACAATATTCAAGAATTATTAAAATATGTTGAAATATTAAAGATAATATTGAATTTGAATGGAAAATGTTTCATATTGACAAAACATGAAAGAAAAGGATAGCCATATGGCTATCCTTTATGCTCGTGCATTTGAATTATCTTCATATTGTTCATCAATCGGCTGTTTTGTTATATCAGCAGGATCATAAACACGAGGTTTCTTTTTGCTCATAAAATTCTCCTTTTCTATTATTTTCATTAATAGTATGGATGCTTTTTAAAAATTTATGAAAATATTTTTTATTGTTGATACTTTTTTTATCTTTTATGGTAGAATAATACTCGAGGTGAAACGAAATGTATTATTTTATTGGAATTAAAGGTTCAGGTATGGCTTCTTTAGCAACTATCCTTTTTGATTTGGGATATGAAGTTGCAGGAAGTGATATTGATAAATATATATTTATAGAAGATGAATTAAGAAAGAGGGATATACCTATCTACTCTTTTAATAAAGATAACATTAAGGATGGTTATGATGTTATTATTGGTAATGCTTTCGATGATAGTAATGAAGAAGTAAGAGCTGCTAAAGCTAATCCAAATGTGATAACACATACGTATTATGATTTTTTAGGACAGATGATGGAAGATTATATTTCTATTGGTATTGCTGGTACTCATGGTAAAACAACAACGACTGGTATGGCTTATCATTTATTTAAAGATTATGATAAGACTTCTGTATTGATTGGAGATGGGACTGGTCATGCAGTTAAAGATAGTAAATATTTTATTGCAGAAACTTGTGAATATCAGGATCATTTTCTTCATTATTATCCAAAATATGCAGTTATCAACAATATTGAATTAGATCATGTGGATTATTTTAAAACAATGGATCAATATGTAGCATCATTTGAAAAATATGCTAATCAAGTCAAAGATACAGTTATTATTTGGGGCGATGATCCATACTTACCAAAACTTCATTATACAAAACGTGTCTTGAAATTTGGTATTAAAGAAAATAATGATATTATTGCGAAAAATATTATTAATAATGATCATGGTTTATCATTTGATGTATATGTACATGGTGATTTATTTGGCCATTTTGCATTGCCTTTCTATGGTATGCATATGTTATATGATTCTTTAGCAGTTATTACTTTAGGATATCTAGAAAACATGGATGCTGATTATATTCAAAAACGTCTATCAACTTTTGAAGGTGTAAAACGTCGTTATACAGTTAAGGAAGTTGGCAATAATATCTATGTAGATGATTATGCTCATCATCCTACAGCTATACGTTATGTGATTGAAGCAACAAGATCACGTTATCCTGGTAGAGAAATTGTAGCAATATTCCAACCTGATAGATTTTCTCGAGGACTGCGTTTTGCTAAAGAATTTGCTCAATCTTTGGAGCTTGCAGATTATCCATTCTTAGTACATTTTCCTGAAAATGCCAAGAAAGAACCAGGTATCGATATTGACATCTATGAAATAGCACAATATATACCTAGAGCAAAAGTTATTCATGAGGATGAAGATGCTGTTAAGCTTTTAGCTGATCATGATCATGTTGTTTATATTTTTATGAGTAGTAAAGACATCTATAAATTAGAAGATATGGTTATTGCTTATAAGGAATCTCATTAACTTTTCATTTGTGTGATATTATGGTATAATGAAAAAAACTGCAGAAAGGAGAAATCATGGAGGCAAGAGTAATATGTTATTGTATTTTGTTGCTATCTGGTGCTTTTGCTTTATTAAGTTTGGGACTTTTACTTATAAGATTAGCAGGTGCCGTTAAAGAAGTGACAGTTATTATAACAATGTTGGAAACAACGGTTGATAAGGTGAATGTCATATTGGATGATGTACAAAAGAAATTGGAAATGTTAGATGCTCCGTTTGAGTTGATTGATAGAATTTTCTCAGGTGGGTGGGGACCTAATTTAGGTTTCTTTGGTAAAAAAAGACGTAAGAAAAAATAGGAAAGGAATGGTGGATTGAATGAAGGTAGGTAAATTTTTAGTAGGATTAAGTATTGGTGTTGCCTGTGGTTTGTTGTTTGCTCCTAAATCTGGTAGTGAATTAAGAAAAGATATTAAGGATCGTTCTAAGAAAGCTTATGATGATTTAAAGAATATGTCTAAAGAAGATTTAGAAGCAAAAATTGGTGAAACTATTGAAACTGTTAGAAAATCTGTTGATGAATTTGATGCAGACGAGTTTAAAGAAACAACAAAACAAAGATTAAATGATTTACAATCCAAATTAGAAGAATTAGCTGCTGTTGTTAAAGAAACAGATGAATATCAACAAGTGAAAGAAAGTGTTGTTAATATTACTGATCAAGTTAATACAAAGATGGCAGAAGTCAAAGAAAAAGTTGATGAAGCAACTTTAGATGATGAATATCTTGATGATTTGGAAGAAGAAATTAAAGACGTTGAAGATAAACTTGATGAAGTGATTGATGATATCGAAGAATAGCTATGAGTAAGAAAAATGTGACAATATATGATGTTGCCAAAGAAGCTGGAGTTTCTTTAGCAACCGTCTCACGTGTTATTAATGGTTCAAATGTTGTTAAGCCAGCAACACGTAATAAAGTTTTAGAAGCTATTCAACGTTTAGATTTTAAGCCAAACCAGGTTGCACGTGGCTTGGCAACTAGTAAAACGACAACCATTGCTGTTGTCTTTCCGCAATCATTATTTGCCCATGTTAAGGACATGATTGGTGGTATTGGTGATACAAGTCGTCGTTTAGATTATAATATAACAATATATACAACGGATGAAATAGGAGACGGGAATCCTATAGAATCCATTATTGAAAAAATTGTATCTTCTAGAGCAGATGGTGTTATTCTTTTTAATAATAAAGAAATTAATAATGAAATAGAATTATTCCAGAAATACAATATACCTATAGTTGTGATAGGAAATTGTGTTTCAGGCAAGAATCTTGGTTCTATATTTGTTGATGCTAAAAAAATTGCTACGGAAATTGTAGATGCCTACTTAGATAGAGATTTATCGGATATCTTATTTGTATCTCCTGATCAAAACCTTGTAAGATATGAAGATCTTATTGAAGGTATCCATGAATCATATAAAAATCATGGGTTAGTTTTTGATGAAGAAAGTAATGTTATTCATCCTTCATCTCACTATGAAAAAAGTTATCCATATTTCTTAAAATACTTTCAAACTCATAAACACGATCTTGTCTTAACAGGTTATGATAAAGAAGCTGTTGCTGTTGTTAATGCAGCTATTGATAATGATATCAATGTTCCCATTGATATGGAAGTCATAGGTATGATGGATACAAGCTATGCTTTAATCTGTAGACCATCTCTTACTTCTGTTCATATTCCAGTCTATGATATGGGTGCTTTAGCCATTCGTTTATTAACAAAAATACTTGATAATGAAGATATTGAAACATTAGAAGTTTCAGTTCATTATGCCTTTATGGAAAGAGATACATCAACATTGAAACTCCTATCTAAATAGGAGTTTTTACTATTTATGATAATATGAAAAAAATTTATCAGGTATTGTTTAAAAGCGAACAATCATAATGGGCTATTTCAGCAGTGAATAGTTTTAAAGACATTCAATTTGATAATTAGATGATAGGTATTGATGGTAGTATAAAATCTGAAACGGATGTTTTTACGTTATTTTAGTTAATTAATGTATTTTGTTGTTAGTTAAATATGTTAAGCCACATGTTTTTAAGTGAAAAAATAATTGTCGTATCATGTATCTATATTGTATAATGTTTTAAAAGAGGGGATTAAAATGTTAGGGATTAAACAGTTTTTTATGGATTTGAAGTTGAATTTGCAATTTATAGCGAGATGGTTGATTATTGCTTTAATACTAGGAAGTATTTGCGGTTTTGTAGGAGCTATGTTTCATTTATCTGTAGATTATGTAACCCAATTAAGATTGGTCAATACCTGGATTGTTTATTTGTTACCTATTGGCGGTATGGCTATTGTTTTTTTATATCATAGTGTTGGTTTAGATAATCAACCTGGAACAAATACGATTATTCAATCTGTAAGACAACAAGATAGTGTACCTACAATGCTTGCACCTGCAATCTTTTTAGCTACAGTGATTACACATCTAGTTGGTGGTTCCAGTGGTAGAGAAGGGGCTGCTTTACAGATTGGTGGTTCTATAGCAACTACTATTGGTAAATTTATACAGGCTGATCAAAAAGAAATGTCTATATTAGTCATGTGTGGTATGAGTGCTGTGTTCTCAGCTTTATTTGGAACACCTTTAACAGCTACTTTATTTGCGATGGAAGTGGTGAGTGTTGGTATTTTTTATTATGCAGCATTAGTTCCTTGCTTATGTAGTAGTTTGGTTTCTTTTTATGTTGCTCAGCTATTTGGTTGTGAAAGTGTTTCTTATACTTTGAATGTTGTTGTTGATTTATCACCTTTATTGTTAATAAAACTCATTGGTTTTACCATTGTTATAGCGATTGTTTCTATATGTTTTGTATTGTTGATGCATTTTGCTCATAAAATATTAGCGAGAGAATTTAAGAACCCTTATATTAGGGTTGTCTTTGGTTCTATTATATTATTAATATTAGTATATCTCTTTGGCAGAGCTTATTTAGGGGCTGGTATGGATGTTGTTGAAAGTGCTTTGTATGATAAGGTCAATCCTTATGATTTTGCTTTAAAAGCTATTTTTACAGCAATTACAATAGGTTGTGGTTTTAAAGGTGGAGAGATTGTACCAACATTTTTTATTGGTTCAACGTTAGGTTATACAATTAGTTCCACATTTGGTTTGGATCCTCATTTAGGAGCTGCTTTAGGTTTAGTATGTATGTTTTGTTGTGTGATTAATTCACCATTAACATCTATTGTGTTAGGCATTGAATTATTTGGCAGTGGATATCTTATACCAATGGCAGTTGTAATAGCATTTGGATATGTATTATCAGGTTATTTTAGTTTATATCAGGCACAAAGGATTGTTTATTCAAAAACATCTCCTGAATTTATTAATAAAAATGCTGATGGATAATTAAGATTCTAAGATTGGAATTAAATTATAGGGATTATGAATGTTTGATATTGTCTTAGATATAAATTCTTTCTATTATGCTTTATCTTTATAAGAGAAGTTTTTTAGCATGGTTAGATAATTCATATTTCTGATTATTAATATAGAAAAAATTATAACATTCACAAAGTTTTATTGTTTAGTAAAAGTTAAATGTATAATTTTTTATACATTTTTCTATAAGTACTTTAGAGGACTTTGTAAGATTTTAAAAAATGATTGACATCAGCCACAAAACCTTTTATTATAATATCATGCAATGAAAGAGACAAGTAATTATTGTATAATAATATAGAGAGATTGTGGTTGGTGTAAATAATCTGTTATCAATAATGAATACACTCTGGAGCGGTCATGTGCAAAGCATGGACGGTGGCAACATCGTTATCAATGAGAGGTGTATACGTTAGTATAAATAAAGGTGGTACCGCGATTATGTCGTCCTTTGGAGGATGATTTTTTTATTTGAGGAGGATTTATATGAAAATTTATGATGAATTAGTTTGGCGTGGGCTTATAAAGGATATTAGTTCACCTGATTTAAAAGAAAAATTAAATAATGGTGGTATGACATTTTATATTGGGACTGATCCTACTGGTGATAGTTTACATATTGGTCATTTTTCATCATTTTTAATTAGTAAAAGATTAAAAGATGCTGGTCATAATCCTATTTTATTAGTTGGCGGAGGAACAGGTTTAATTGGGGATCCAAAACCTGATACGGAAAGACCTATGATTACAAAAGAAGAAGTGAATCATAATTTTGAGTGTTTAAAAAAACAAGCTCAAGATATATTTGGTTTTGAAGTAGTAAATAATTATGATTGGTATAAAGATGTCAATTTTATTGATTTTTTAAGAGATTATGGTAAATATTTCAATGTTAACTATATGTTGAATAAAGATATCGTTAAAAGAAGACTGGATCTTGGTATTACATATACTGAGTTTTCTTATATGATTATGCAAGCGATGGATTTCTATTGGTTACATGAAAATAAGGATGTTACTTTGCAGGTAGCTGGACAAGATCAATGGGGTAACATTACAGCAGGTATTGAACTTATAAGAAAGAAAACAGGACAGGAAGCTTATTGTTTTACCATGCCTCTTCTTACCAAATCTGATGGAACTAAATTTGGTAAAACAAATGGTAAAGCTATCTGGTTAGATGCTAAAAAAACCTCACCTTATGAAATGTATCAATTCTTTATTAATTCAGAAGATGATAAAGTCATTGATTATTTGAAATTCTTAACATTCTTATCAAAAGAGGAAATTGAAGAACTGGAAGAAAAAAACAGAACTCAACCTCATAAACGTGAAGCTCATCAAGCACTTGCAAGAGAAGTTATTACCTTCATTCATGGCGAAGATGCGTATCAGGAAGCTTTAAATATCTCACAAATGCTTTTTAGTGGTCGCATACAGAATCTTACTTTAGATCAAGTCAAAACATGTTTCAATGGTGTTCCATCCATCGAATTAGATGAAGACATGCAAATACTCAATGCTTTAGTAAAAGTAGGGGCGGCTTCGTCTAATAGAGAGGCGAGACAATTTGTGACTGGTGGATCAGTGTTAGTTAATGGTGAAAAAATAACTGACGTAAAACATGTCATATCAAAAGCTAATGCTTTTGGTAACGAAGTAACAGTTATTAGACGTGGAAAAAAGAACTACTATGTTATCAATCATAAATAAGGAGAACACCATGAAAAAAATATGTACAATACTTATAGCACTCTTATTATTATGTGGTTGTTCTAATACTACTACTACAACCAGTGAATCATCAACAACCACTACTTCTACTTCAGATAAAGTAGAAGATGGTGATGTTGTTAAAATTGACTATGTTGGATATCTAGATGGTGAAGCCTTTGATGGTGGTAGTGCAAATGGATACTTATTAGAAATTGGTTCAGATACTTTTATAGATGGTTTTGAAGATCAAATTATAGGTATGGAAGCAGGGGAAACACAAACTATTACTGTTACATTTCCATCTACTTATGGATCTACTACTATTAATGGGAAAACAGTATCATTAGCATCTCAGGAAGTAGAATTTGAAGTATCGGTGAATCATATATTTAGAGAAGTAAAATAATCCAGTTTATACTGGATTTTTTAAGTAAACATAATATATTTATTGAATTGATATATATTATCATAGAAAGAAATATCAATTTAATTGAAATTCCTCTTGTCCAATAAGCTTGGACTTGTATGATTTAAAAATTTATGTTTATAATATATACTTTATTTTAATTTCTTCAGCATTATTCGACAATTTTCGATAAATTAAAAAGTTAAAATATCATTGTTAGATAAAATCACTAAGGAATAAAATAATGAAATTACCTGATATTACTGCTATAAGTTTTATTGGATGGATGAAAAAAATTGTATTTTTTCAATTATTAGATATTTTAATTAAATTTTATTTATTCGAAATAATACATCGAAAAATTAACAAAACAATATACCACAAA
>JAJQEL010000022.1 GCA_021201655.1 Erysipelotrichaceae bacterium
TCCTTAGTGAACTTTTAATTATTTATTTTGTTCACTTTAGAGAATCATATCATTGTATCATTTTTTACAGTAATTCCTGATTTATTTCCTTGGGCAAGATAACCTTGAAGCATACGAATGAGCGTTGTTTTTCCCGTCCCACTATTACCTTTAATCACTGTTACTTTGCGTTCAATATCTAATATATATTTGGCTCTTCTATTTTCTATTTCTATATGATGCTTTCCTACCATACTCAATCACCTACATACTCATTCATTTTTAATATCCAATCTATATAATTAGTAATATTTGATTGATCATTTAAACAAATAGCTTCAATATCCATATTTTCAAAAGTAAGATCATAACCACTCATTCCTACAATAACATCCTTATTTTGCGCAATTTCTAATATCCATTTTTCACAGTTAGGTCCACATACAATAAGATCAATATAAGCATCGCTTTTATACATGCAGATTAAAGCTTTCACACCTCCAGATAATCTTTCTGGTGGAATTGGTCCAAGAACAGGACTGATAATCAACTGCTTTCCTTTTACTTCTGATTGATCAACATCCAGAATCATTTTTTTACCAATGTATCCTCAAGCCATTCATCTTCATATACATTATCAAAATACAAATCTATATCCCTAATACAATTTTTATCAAAACCAAATAAAACTTTTAACATATTAAACCTCCAAATGAATATTAAATCTCTTATTTTCATTTATCATTGTAACATACACTTTAAGGTTTCTCAAATTTTAATATCAATTCATCTAATTATAAAATAAACACCAAATATCCCATATAAAATAACAACATCAAAATAGCACCAATACGTCTTAACTCTAAATTCTTATTGATAAATAACACAAATATAATAAGTGATGCTAAGGAGATCATGCCATCTATTAAAAAGCTTTTTTCAAAAGCTATACTATTAGGAGATACAATTGCAGTTGTCCCTAATACAAATAATATATTAAATATACAACTCCCTATAATATTACCAATTGCTAAATCATTTTGTCCTTTAAGTGAAGCACTTATACATGTTACTAATTCAGGTAATGATGTACCAAATGCAACAATTGTAAGACCAATAAGACGTTCACTCATTCCTAACTTTTCAGCAATAATACTGGCAGATTTTACACTAACATCACTTCCCCATATAACACATATCATACCTAAGATAATCATTAATATTAATTTCCATATATGATCATTCTCATCTATTATTGGTATATCTTCAATAATTTCATTATTTTGCGTAAGAATATATAAATAACATAGAAATATTAAAAAGAATATCCATAATATAATACCATCGACTCTACTAAGCGAATGATTGATATATCCAAGTATCAATAAAACTACTGTCATTATCATAACAAATGGTATTTCTATCATATAGGTTGTCTTTTTTAGTGAAAGTGTTCCTATTGCTCCAGAAGTTCCTAATACAAGTAAGACATTACAAATATTACTACCTATCACATTGCCAATAGCGATACTTGCACTATCTTTATATGCAGATGTTATACTGACAGCAGCTTCAGGTGCACTTGTTCCAAACGCAATGATTGTTAATCCTATAACTATTTCAGGCACATGAAGTAAGCTTGCAAGTTTTGAAGCACCTTCTACTAATATATCTGCGCCCTTAATGAGTAATACAAATCCAATCAATAATAATGCCAATTGTAGTATCATTTTAACCTCCTAGGGTCATGCATCGATTGATATAATTATATCATGATATCCTTCCACCTACTAACAAGATTCGTACGACAAAAAAAGTCAACATTTCTGTTGACTTAAAATACCATCTAATTAAATACTATCGTTTTCAACCTAACTATTCTTTTTGCCTTTATAGTATTTAGACCAATCAGGTATTACTCCTGGACCACCATCTAGTTTCATATCATTTTCTATTTGTTTCAACTCTTCTACACTTAAAACATCTTCCATACGTGGAATATATTCTCCAGAATAAACATAATAAATATCTCCTGTTTTATAATCAACCGTTCTCATTTTTCACCTCTACCAACATTATTTGCTAAAATATACTATTATATATAGCAATTCATATTAAATTGCAATTATTTTCATAATATTGTTCATAAAAATTATAAAAGCCAACATTTTTGTTGGTTTGATAGGCATCTTACTAAATGTTATCGTTTTCAACCTTATTATTCTTTTTACCTTTATAATGTTTAGACCAATTAGGAATACCTCCATGCCAACAATCATATAACTGACCCTCATCTATACCAAAAACTGTTAGTTCAGCTTTTTCAGTAATCATCTCTTCGCCATCATAAATATAATAATAATGACCAGTTTTTTCATCAAATACTTTCATTTGTTAGACCTCCTTTTTCTATAAAATCATACAATTCTCTGTCTTTAGTATACAATAACTTTGGGTTAATTACAAATGTTTCAAAACCAACAGATACATATTCTTCGAGATCTGAGAAAACTAATTGTATATGATTTATATAATAATCCTTTTCAAGAATATATGTTCTACCTTGATATTCCCTTATAAATTTCTTAGATTCAATATAAATATATAAATCATTATTCACATAGTTATGTATTATACCAATAGAATTATCCAATATTTCTTGCATTATCATTTTTAATTCATTATTTTTATAAAGATTATTGATATCTACAAACATATGTCCCATTTCATGTGCTACCATACCTTCTTTAGGTTTTAGACTATTGATACCAATTATTCTATTATTTCCATCATAATATGTTTCATCACTAGCAGAAACAATTCTAATATCATTATCAACTAGGAACTGTAAATGATCAATTGGTATCATCTTAAAATCTCTTTTAACAATATCTCTAACTTCATCATCAATACTTAACTGATTCATAATTTCTTCAACCACAACATCAGTATTAAAAACTTTTTTGGGCTGTTGAACAAAATCAAATGCAATAATGTTGTAACGTAATACTTTAGATGAATATTTTATTCTCATCTCTTCACTGTCATCATACTTAACATAATAATACTTGTTGTCATTCTTGATCCATCTACTCATTTTTGTATTCCTTTCGTATAAAATAAAAAGAAGCAATCACTTTGTGATTACTTCTTTTAGGAGTACATAATAATTCCCCCTTACTATTTATATACGTCAAAAATTTCGATTTTTCTTTTTTTAGAATGAAAAAAGTTAAAATTTTATTATTTTGGTCTTTAAACTTTAGATTTATGAAATAAGATTATTAGAAAAGCAGATATTTCTATCTGCTACTTACAACCTATCCAAAATTTTTCAACATAATCTTTTTCAATTGCTATATCTAACTCGTCAATTACCTTACCTTTAACATCACATTCATGCATAATTGTTTGAAGCATTGTATTGCGTATATTAAGCCTTCTAATTTCATTTTCTGATGGTATAACATTGCTTTTTGATGAGTTACAAGACCTATGAACATAAACCAAATTCCATATATCATCTGAATATAAGTAAGACCAAGGAATAACATGATCAATACTTAATTCACTATCATCAATATTCTGACCACATATAAAACAAACATGATCTGGATTTTGCAGATCAAGATATTTTTTAAACCTATTTAAATTGGTTCTCTTTATGTCTTGTCCATCTATGATTTTAATTTTCTTATTAATTCTTGGTGAATTATTAAAAGTCTCTAAAACAAGACCCCATCGATAATCAATTAAATCAAATAAATCCTCATAATTATCTTTAAGTATTTTGAGATTGTATCCTTCAATCAGTATCGTTTTACTTTCTTTATCAAAACAATAAACATCATCATTATAAATACCATCTAAAAAAGTAAATCGCCACGCGACATCTTTATATAATCCTTTAGATATTTTATGTAAACATTCATCTAATTCATCTTTTAGATAAGATTGAAGTTCCCTTTCAACACGTTCATATCTAATAGGTTTAGAAGCACCAATGTAATCATAGTATTGAGATATTAATGTTTTGGTATATTGTAATATAACTGGTGTCTTCTTCAAATTACTACCTTGTACCAAATCAAAGAATATTGTTTGATTCCAATAATATTTGAGATAATACCTTGCTATTGAATCCATACTAATAAATACTTTATCATCAGTATCATATAAAAAAGAAATCTCTACTAGTGATTTTGCCATAGCCATTTTATAAGTATTATCATAATTACATTCTCTTATTATCTTTTTAAATTTGTTTAGAAAATCATTATTCATTACTAGATACTTCCTTTAAAAGTATTTTCTTTTTAAAAGAACCTCGTTTTTCAACTTTGTTCAATCGAATTTTCTCAAAAGTAGTGTAATCAACTTCTTTAGCATCTAAAACAGCACGAATGACTTCTTCTAAATCAGCTAATTCTTCAATATCTCCACTTTCTAAATATTCGTCAAGTTCTTCTATTAGTTTGTTATTAAGATATGTTAAATAATCTTGGTCATTTAGTATTTCAACAATACATGCTTTACCATCACTTTCAATAATTTCTGGTATTTTATCTCTTACTAGTTTATTGTATTTCATATTATCACCTACAATTATTATAGCATCAATTATACATAATATTGTATATTTTGTTTCAGTCGAAATTATTTTAACATTATTTATTGTATTTTATAATTTGTAATGTTAAAATATAATAAATTAAGTTAATATGGAGGTAAAATAATGGATGCAATACAAGTATTAGGATTAACAATACAATTTAGTGACTGGGATAAACAAAATAAAGTACCACTCTACATTTTAAATACCTTTATGATAAAAAAAGCAATTATTAGCAATATAAATTGTATTGCTTTAATACCTTATGATGAGCTTCCAACATTAGTCTCTCTAAAAAAGCAAATAGAAACAATACAGAAGGTTGAAAATTTACCAGTATTTCTAAAGCTTGAATATCTTTCAGATTTTCGAAAAGAAAGTTTTTTTAATCATGGTATTTCTTTTATTTTAACAGATAAAATAGTTTATCTACCTTTCATGTATACTTTGATCACTAATAGTAAGTTCTATAGTAAAAAAGGTGACCCTTTAACAAATTCTACACAACTCTTATTTATGTGGATTTTATATCAAAATACAGATAAATTTTATATTAGTGATGCTATAGATACACTTCATTTTTCTAATATGACAATAACAAGAGCTTGTCGTCAACTTATTACAACCCAAATATTTCAGGAACATAAAAATGGTAGAAAAATTTATTTAACCACAGAATTTTCAAAGAAAGAATTATTCAATCAAATGAAATCTTATTTAAAAACACCTGTCATGTATACTGGCTATATAAACAAATCCGATATAAATCATCATATGATTCTTTCAGGTGAAAGTGCTCTAGGCTACTATAGTTTTCTGAATCCACCTCGAATACCTGTATATGCTATAAGTAAAGCAAATATAAAAGAACTAACTATCTACGATGAACTAGTATATAGCGATAATCAAGTTGAAATTGAAGTATATCGTTATGATCCATTTCTTTTTAGTAAGGATAATAAAATCATTGATATTTTATCTTTAGTTATATCATTATTAGATAATTATGATGAAAGAATAGAAATCGAGCGGGATCTATTATTAGATCTACTATTTAAGAATTAAGGAGAAATGATATGATTAACTTGGATTTATTCAAAAATTATTTTAGAGGTTACGAAAATGAGTATGTTATTATAGGTGGAGCAGCATGTGAAATGTTAATGTCTCAAAAGAACTTATCTTTTCGAGCTACAAAAGATATTGATATGGTACTAATTGTAGAATCATTAACTAAAGATTTTGGAGAAACTTTTTGGGATTTTATAAAAAAAAGCAGATTATCAATTTATGAATAAGGGTACAGGACTTGCACAGTTCTACCGTTTTTCACATCCTAAATCTAAAGAGTATCCATCAATGATTGAACTTTTTTCAAAAAGTCAAAATTGGATTTCTGAAAATATCAATAGTCAAATTATTCCAATACACATAGATGATAATATATCCAGTTTATCAGCTATTTTATTAAATGAAGACTATTATGAATTCTTAAAAAGAGGAAAAACTATTATTGATGGTCTATCTGTCTTAAAGGCTGAATACATTATTCCTTTTAAGGCAAAAGCATGGATTGATCTTTCAGAAAAAAAGAAAAAGGGATACATGTCGATAGTCGCAATATAAGAAAACATAAAAATGATATCTTTCGATTATCTCTCTTATTGACATCAGATAACAAACTCGAATTACCAGATACCATAAAAAAGGATATGACCGTCTTTTTAACAAAAATAAGTAAAGAAGAGACCAATCTTAAACAACTTGGTATTTTTAATACAAATAAAGATGATATTTTAGAATCACTTAATCAAGTATATCAACTTAAATAATCGCTAAAAAGGCAATACACATTGTACTGCCTAATCTTCTTGAATATCGTTTTGATCAAATACTGATTCGTTTGAAGCTCCTGGAGCAATCATTGGGAAGACTTTATCATCTTTACCAATGATACAATCTAATACAACTGGTCCATCATAGTCTAAAGCTTCTTGAATAGCTGGAATAACTTGTTCTTTTGTAGTAACTTTAATAGCTTTGCATCCTAAACCTTCAGCGACTTTACAGAAATCAACTTTATCTTCTAATACTGTAGCTGAATAACGTTTATCATAGAATAATGTTTGCCATTGTCTTACCATACCTAATACATGGTTATTGAAGATAACTTCAATGATTGGAACATTATAACGAGATGCAGTTGCTAATTCCTGCATATTCATTCTAAAGCATCCATCACCAGCAATATTGAAGACATCCTGATCTGGTTTGGCATATTTCGCACCAATGGCTGCTCCTAAACCATAACCCATTGTACCTAAGCCACCACTTGAAAGTAATTGTCTAGGACGTCTAAAGTGATAGTATTGAGCTGTCCACATTTGATGTTGTCCAACATCGGTACAGATAATGGCATTATTATCTGTTAAGGCTTCAATTTGTTCAATGATATAAGGACCTGTTAAAATATCAGTATCATATGATAATGGATATTGATCTTTTAAAGATCTTACTTCTTTTAACCATTGTGGATGGTTTTGTTGTTTTAAAAGTAAGTTTAAGGCACTTAAGACACTCTTACAATCACCAACAATACCTAAATCAACTTTAACATTCTTATTGATTTCAGCTTCATCAATATCAATATGAATGATTTTTGCATTTGGCGCAAATTTACTAGGATTACCAGCAACACGATCAGAGAAACGGGCCCCAACAGCAATTAATAAATCACATGCTGTAACTCCTAAGTTACTAGCTTTTGTTCCATGCATACCTAGCATACCACTGTATCTAGGATTTGTTCCATCATATGCACCCTTACCCATTAAGGTATCACATACTGGTGCATCAATTTTTTCAGCAAATTCACTTAATTCGACGTAAGCTTCACTTGCTACAGCTCCACCACCTACAAAAATAAATGGTTTTTCACTTGCTTCAATCATTTGAATAGCCTTTTTAATATCAGCTGTTTTATATGTATAATTGTTTGTTTTAATTGGTTCTGGTTTAACTCTTGTATATTCACACTTATTAGCTGTTACGTCTTTTGTGATATCAATTAATACTGGTCCTTTTCTACCTTCTTGAGCAATTTTGAATGCTTTACGAATAGTAGGTGCCAAGTCATTAACATCTTTTACAATAAAGTTATGTTTTGTAATTGGCATTGTAATACCAGTAATATCAACTTCCTGAAAACTATCTTTACCTAGTAAGCTTACACCAACGTTGGCACAAATAGCCACTACAGGAATAGAATCCATATGCGCTGTCGCAATTCCTGTCACAAGGT
This sequence comes from Erysipelotrichaceae bacterium, assembly GCA_021201655.1. Classification (GTDB taxonomy): domain Bacteria; phylum Bacillota_I; class Bacilli_A; order Erysipelotrichales; family Coprobacillaceae; genus JAJQDJ01. Next base: position 7,893 of record JAJQEL010000022.1, read on the forward strand.
TAGTTGCCCCTGGCCCTGATGTCGCCATACATACCCCAACTTTACCAGTAGCTCTAGCATAGCCATCGGCTGCATGAGCAGCACCTTGTTCATGAGAAGTTAGGACGTGATTAATTTTATCGCTATAGTTATATAAGCTATCGTAGACGTTTAATATTGTTCCTCCTGGATATCCAAAAACAGTGGTAACACCTTGTTCAAGTAAACATTCAACAACAATATCTGCACCTGTCAATAACATTTCTTCTCCTCCTTTTTAATCTTCAACTTTTAGTACTGCTCCTGTATTAGCAGAAGTTACCATAGCTTGATACTTCTTTAAGTATCCAGTAGCTTCTGTCTTCTTTGGAGTAAAGTTCTTCTTTCTTTCTGCTAATTCTTCATCACTAACACATAATTGAATACTATGATTAATAATATCAATATCAATCATATCACCTTCATGCACTAAACCAATAGGTCCACCAACAGCTGCTTCAGGAGAAACATGTCCAATAGATGCACCACGTGTTGCGCCAGAGAAACGACCATCAGTAATCAATGCAACATCTTTATCTAAGCCCATACCAGCAATTTCTGAAGTAGGTGATAACATTTCACGCATACCAGGTCCACCCTTAGGTCCTTCATATCGAATAACAACAACATCACCAGCCACAATCTTACCAGCACGAATTGCTGTAATAGCTTCTTCTTCACTATCAAAGACTCTTGCAGGTCCTTTGTGTTGCAACATTTCAGGTGCCACAGCACTTTGTTTAACAACACAACTATCAGGTGCTAAATTACCTCTTAATACAGCAATACCACCTGTTTTCATATATGGATTTTCAACTGGATGAATGATATTTGGATCCAAGTTAATACAACCATCAATATTTTCTTTGACTGTTTTTGTTGTACAAGTCAAACAATCAGTATGTAATACGCCTAATTTATCCAATTCATTCATAACAGCATAAACTCCACCAGCTTCATTCAAGTCTTCCATGAATGTATCACCAGCAGGAGCTAAGTGACATAAGTTAGGTGTGACTTTAGAAATTTCATTCGCAATATCTAAATTGATTTCAATACCAGCTTCATAGGCAATAGCAGGTAAATGTAACATAGAGTTTGTAGAGCATCCTAACGCCATATCAACAGTTAAAGCATTAAGGAAAGCATCCTTAGTCATAATATCTCTTGGTTTGATATCTTGTTCTACTAATTTCATAATTTGCATACCGGCATGTTTTGCTAAACGAATTCTTTCACTATAAACAGCAGGAATCGTACCATTACCTTTTAAGCCCATACCTAATACTTCAGTTAAACAGTTCATTGAGTTAGCTGTATACATTCCTGAGCAAGATCCACATGTAGGACATGCTTTTTCTTCAAATTCTGTTAATTTTTCTAATGACATTTTACCAGCATTATATTGACCAACAGCTTCAAATAAAGTTGATAAACAAGTTTGTTTACCATCTAATCTTCTACCTGCTAACATAGGTCCACCACTTACAAAGATAGTAGGAATATTAATTCTAGCAGCTGCCATTAATAAACCAGGAACATTCTTATCACAGTTAGGAATCATAACCAAGCCATCAAATTGATGTGCTTGCGCTAAACATTCTGTACTATCACAAATTAATTCTCTTGTTACTAATGAATATTTCATACCAGTATGATTCATCGCAATACCATCACATACTGCAATAGCTGGTACTTCAATAGGTGTACCACCTGCTAAATAAACACCTTTTTTAACAGCTTCAGTTATTTTATCCAAATTCATATGTCCAGGAACAATTTCATTATAAGAATTCACAACACCAATCAATGGTCTACTTAATTCTTCTTCTGTCATTCCTAAGGCATTAAACAATGATCTATGAGGTGCTCTTTCAACACCAGTCTTTACATTATCACTTTTCATAGTCGCCCTCCTATAAATTTTCTACAATAAGTTCACTCATCTTTGAGCAGCTTACTTCTTCTTTACCTTCACTCATAATATCTACAGTACGATAACCTTGTTTCAATACTTTTTCTACCGCATCTTCAATTGCTTTAGCTTCTTCATCTAAATCAAATGAATATCTAAGCATCATAGCACCTGATAAAATCGTTGCGAGCGGATTAGCTATATTCTTACCAGCAATATCAGGAGCACTACCATGACTTGGTTCATACATACCAAGCTTATCTTCTCTTAAAGATGCACTTGATAACATTCCTATAGAACCAGTTACCATACTTGCTTCATCACTTAATATATCTCCAAACATATTTTCTGTTAAAATAACATCAAATTGTCTAGGATTCTTCACTAATTGCATAGCACAATTATCCACTAACATATGTTCTAATTCCACTTCAGGATAATCTTGAGCCACTTCATTAACAACTTTACGCCACAAGCGTGATGTATCTAAGACATTAGCTTTGTCTACTGAAGTTACTTTCTTACGACGTTTCATCGCAATATCAAAACCACGTTTGGCGATTCTTCTAATTTCTGCTTCGCTATAAATCAAATTATCATGAGCCACTAATTGACCATCAATTTCAGTGGTATTTCTTTCACCAAAATATAAACCACCAGTTAACTCACGCATAATCATCATATCGAAACCACCTTCGGTGATTTCTTCTTTTAAAGGACATGCTCCTTTTAATTCATCATATAAATAAGCTGGTCTAAGATTTGCAAATAAACCTAAAGATTTTCTCATTTTGAGTAATCCTGCTTCAGGACGAAGCGTAGGATCTAATTTGTACCAAGGTGAAGTTGTTGTATCGCCACCAATAGAACCAAGTAATACCGCATCACTATTTTGTGCAATTTCAATAGCCTCATCCGTTAAAGGAACGCCATATGTATCAATAGAGCATCCACCCATGAGAATATAATTATAATTAAAAGTATGATTATATTTTTCAGCAATGGCATTTAAAACATTGATTGTTGCATCAACAATTTCAGGACCAATCCCGTCACCACGAATAACTGCAATATTCTTTTCCATTATTTTCCCTCTTTCTTGGCATTAACATAATTGACTAAGCCATTTACTTCAATCATTTTTTGTAAGAATTCTGGGAAAGGTTGAGCTGTATAAGTTTTATTTTTTGTTACATTTGTAATAACACCTGTGTCAAAATCAATAGATACTTCATTACCTTCATCAATATCATTAGCAGCTTCTTCACATTCTAAGATAGCAAAACCAATATTAATTGAATTACGATAAAAGATTCTAGCAAATGATTTTGCAATGACACAGCTTACACCAGCAGTTTTTAAAGCTAATGGAGCATGTTCTCTAGAAGATCCACAACCAAAGTTCTTACCTGCTACCATAATATCACCAGGATTAAGTCTTTCTACAAATGTAGGATCCAAATCAACCATCGCATGAGTCGCTAATTCTTTAGCATCAAATGAATTTAAATAACGAGCAGGAATAATAACATCAGTATCAACGTTATCTCCATATTTTAATACTTTACCGTTGGCTTTCATTATTCTCCCACCTTTCTTGGATCAGCAATATATCCAGCAATTGCACTAGCTGCAGCTGTTTCAGGAGAAGCTAAGTAAATCAAGGATTCAACATCTCCCATACGACCTATAAAGTTACGATTTGTTGTAGAAACACATTTTTCTCCATTTGCAAGTACACCCATATGGCCACCCATACAAGGACCACAGCTAGGTGTATTAAAAGCACAACCTGCTTCTACAAAAATATCAACCAAACCTTCATGAACACATTGCATAAATATTTTTTGAGTAGCTGGTAAAACCATCACTCTTACATGATCATTAACTTTATGTCCTTTTAAGATAGCAGCAGCTTTTCTTAAGTCACTAATACGTCCATTTGTACATGAACCAATAACGACTTGATCAATATATATCTTTTCTGATTCATTAATTTCATCAATCGTATGGGCATTACCTGGTAAATGAGGGAAGGCAACGGTAGGAACGATATCTGATAAATTGATTTCTACCACTTCATCATAATCAGCATCTTCGTCTGCTTCATAAATCTTATATGCTTTTGTAGAATGTTCTTCCATATAAGCAATCGCTTGATCATCAACAGGGAATATACCATTCTTTCCACCTGCTTCTATTGCCATATTACAAATGGTAAAACGATCATCCATACTTAATTCACTGACACCAGGACCAGTAAATTCCATAGATTTATATAAAGCACCATCAACACCAATCTTCCCAATAATATGTAAAATAACATCTTTACCACTCACATGTGGATTTAATTTACCAGTTAACACAATCTTAATGGCGGAAGGAACTTTAAACCATAATTCACCAGTTGCCATACCAGTAGCAATATCAGTTGTTCCTACACCTGTAGAAAAAGCCCCTAAAGCTCCATAAGTACACGTATGTGAATCAGCACCAATAATACATTCACCAGCTACTGTTAAACCAGATTCTGGTAAAATCGCATGTTCCACACCACATTTACCTTGTTCCATATGATGCGTTAATTCTTGAGCAAATGAGAATTCACGCATTGCTTTACAGTTTTGGGCAGATTTAATATCTTTATTTGGTGTAAAATGATCAGGTACTAAAACAACCTTATCTTTATCAAAGACTTCTTCTGCCATTTGTTTAAAAATTGGAATAGCCATTGGACCAGTAACATCATTGGCCATAACCAAATCTAATTTTGCTTCGATAAGCTGTCCTGCAGTGACTTCTTTTAAACCAGCATGATCAGCCAATATTTTTTGTGTCATCGTCATTGACATTTTTAATTTCCCCCTTTATTTTTGTATGTCCTCAAAGGATTACTTGACAGCAATCCATTGAGCACACACAAATGTGTGTGACTTTATTAGTTATTAATTAACTTGTCTTCATCAGACCAGCTATATAATTTTCTGATTTCTTTACCAACTTGTTCTGATTGATGTTCTGCAGCTTTCTTTCTCATAGCTTTGAAATGAGCTTGTCCACCAGCTGGAGACATATCTAATAAGAAATCTTTAGCGAATGTACCATCCTGGATATCAGCTAAGATCTTCTTCATAGTTTTCTTAGTATCTTCAGTAATGATCTTTGGACCAGTAATATAATCACCATATTCAGCAGTATTAGAAATAGAATATCTCATACCTTCGAAACCTGATTGATAGATTAAGTCAACAATTAATTTCATTTCATGAATACATTCAAAATAAGCATTCTTTGGATCATATCCAGCTTCTACTAATGTTTCAAAACCAGCTTGCATTAAGGCACAAACACCACCACAAAGAACTGCTTGCTCACCAAATAAGTCAGTTTCAGTTTCAGTTCTAAATGTAGTTTCCAAAATACCTGCTCTAGCACCACCAATAGCTAAACCATAAGCTAATGCGATATCTTGAGCTCTACCAGTTGCATCTTGTTCTACAGCAACTAAGCAAGGAGTTCCTTTACCAGTTTGATATTCACTTCTTACAGTATGTCCTGGAGCTTTAGGTGCAATCATAGTAACATCAACATTCTTAGGTGGAACGATTTGTCCAAAATGAATATTGAAACCATGAGCAAACATTAACATGTTACCTTCTTCTAAGTTAGGTTCAATTGATTCTTTATATAACTTAGCTTGTAATTCATCATTAATTAAGATCATAATGATATCAGCTTTTTTAGCAGCTTCAGCTGAAGTATAAACTTCAAAACCAGCAGCTTCTGCCTTAGGCCAAGATTTAGAACCTTCATATAAACCAACAATAACTTTAACACCTGATTCTTTTAAGTTCAATGCATGTGCATGACCTTGAGAACCATAACCAATGATTGCAACTGTCTTTCCATCTAATAAAGATAAATCACAATCTGACTCATAAAAAATTTTTGCCATTTTTCTTTTTACCCCCTGTAAAAATTATTTATCTATTTCAAAATCGCTAAGACCTCTTTGAATACCAGCAACACCAGTACGCACAATCTCTACGACATTGAAACCATCTAACATGGCCAATAAGCCATTAATCTTGCCATGATCACCAGTCACTTCAATAATCAATGAATCTGGAGACACATCAACAATTCTTGCTCTAAAAATATCAACAATAGAAACAATATCTGCTCTTTCATCTTTTCCTGCTTCTACTTTAATCATAACTAATTCACGATAAACAGATTGTCCTCTTTTTAAAGCAAATACTTCTAATACATCCTCTAATTTTTTTACTTGCTTTTCAATTTGTTCTAAAATCTGTGTATCACCTTTCGCTACCACTGTCATTCTAGAAATCGCAGGATTATTTGTAGGTCCAACAGTCAAACTATCAATGTTATAACCTCTTCTAGAAAACAAGCTACTTACTCTTGTTAAAACACCAGCACTATTTCGAACTAATATTGATAAAATAAGTTCTTCCATGTTTATCCTTCCTTTTTAATATTTTTATGAATACGATTCATACCAGAAATAATGGCTTTAATCGTAGCAGTTGTAATATTGGCATGAACACCAACACCAAATTCACTTTGCGCATAACCTTTAGGTCTTAATTGAACATAAGCAGCTGCTTTAGCAGATGAACCTGATGTTAAAGCATGTTCACTATAATCTAATAAATGTGTATATAAGAAGTTTTCATCAGAATTAAAGGCATTCTTAACTGCATCAATAGGTCCATTACCATATCCAACCAATGTTCTTACAACACCATGATCCTCAATAGTGACTTCTGCTCTTCTTTCGTATTCACCTTCATCACTAATATCAATTAATCTTTGTCTAATAAATTTATAAGGTGTTTCAAGATCAATATATTCTTTTCTAAATGTATCATAGATTCTTTCTGGTGATACTTCACCTTCAATTTCACTTATATTTTGAATAGCTTTAGAGAAATCAGCCTGCAATGCTTTTGGTAAACGATAACCAAAGACATTATCCATAACATAAGCTACGCCACCTTTACCAGATTGTGAATTAATACGAACGATTGGTTCATATTGTCTACCTAAATCGGCAGGATCAATTGGTAAATATGGGACTTCCCAGATACCTGTATTTCTTTCATGATAAGCATTCATACCCTTATTAATAGCATCTTGATGAGAACCACTAAATGCTGTAAAGACTAAAGCACCACCATATGGATGTCTTGGAGGAACTTCCATCTTTGTACATTTTTCATAAACATGTTTAATATGATTCATATCACCTAACTCTAATTCAGGATCAACACCATGAGTATACATATTTAAACCTAATGTAATAATATCCACATTACCAGTTCTTTCACCATTACCAAATAAAGTTCCTTCAACTCTATCAGCACCAGCTAATAAACCAAGTTCAGTTGTAGCCACACCACAACCTCTATCATTATGAGGGTGCAAGCTGACAATAACACGTTCTCTGTCTGTGAAGTTTCTACACATCCATTCAATTTGATCAGCATAAACATTAGGAGAATCCATTTCGACTGTAGAAGGTAAATTGATAATCACTTTCTTATCTTTTGATGCACCCCAAGTATCTAATACAGCTTCACAAACTTCTAATGCATAATCCATTTCTGTACCAGTAAAGCTTTCAGGAGAATATTCCAAAATAACTTCACCAGAGAATTCACTACATAAGTCTTTCACTAATTGAGTACCATCAATCGCAATTTGTTTAATTTCTTCTTTACTCTTATGAAAGACTACATCTCTTTGTAAGATAGAAGTAGAATTATAAATATGCACAATTGCTTTATCTAATCCTTCCAATGCTTCAAAAGTTCTTCTAATCAAATGTTCTCTCGCTTGAGTTAATACTTGAATAGTCACATCATCAGGAATTAAGTTTTCTCTAATCAATAATCTTAAGAAATCAAATTCAATTTGTGAAGCAGATGGAAAACCAACTTCTATTTCCTTAAATCCCAAATCTACTAATAATTGGAACATTTCCACCTTTTCTTCTACTTTCATTGGTGTAACCAATGCTTGATTTCCATCCCTTAAATCAACACTACACCAGATCGGAGCCTTATCAATTTCATTATCAGGCCATGTACGATCTTTTAATTTAATTGTTTCAAATCTCTTATACTTCTTGTAATTCATCTTTGTACCTCCTCTTTCCCATATAATAAAAAATCTCGTCTCGATTATGAAAATCTTCATAATAGAGGACGAGAGTAATTAACTTCGTGGTTCCACCTCATGTTCATTATTATCTCACGATAATAACCTTATCAAGTACGCTTAATTCAATAAGTTCATACTCTAGCGTGATAACGGTCGCAAGTTCCGTAGCAGCTTACTCCTAATGTTTCAGTGCTCCACTCAAGGACGAGTTCAATAATGCTTTCACGATTCTTTACACCAGCCAGAACCTCTCTATGCATCTTTCATTACCTACTATTTCCTATCTTTGTATTTACTATAGGGGTTGTTAGGATTATCTTATACCTTTTTATTTTTTTAGTCAACAGAAATGTTTCTTTTTCATTTGTGAAATTTGTAATTTGAGGTATTTTTAGATAATTCGTAAACTTTGGAAAGAATATTCCTCAATTATTTCGGATATTAATAAATTTTTATTAAAACGATAGATATTTATTAACACACTTCTAATGCCAAATCAATAAGCTTATCTATCAAATCACTATAGCTAATACCAGAGTCAGCCATCAATTGAGGATACATTGATATTTTTGTAAAACCAGGCATCGTATTGATTTCGTTAAGATAGATTTTATTTGTTTTCTTATCCAAGAAGAAATCTACTCTTGAAAGTCCATGACCATCAATGGCTTTAAATACCTTAATTGCATATTGTCTTATTTGTTCTTGTATATCTTTATCAACTAATGCAGGAATACATGTCTTGCTTTCTTCATCTTCATACTTAGATTCAAATGTATAAAATTCTCCATGAGGCATAATTTGACCAGCACGAGAAACCATCACATCATCATTACCAAGCACCGCAGTTTCAAGTTCAATGCAATCAATACATTCCTCTATAACAATCTTTCTATCATATTTTCCTGCGTCATTTAATTTATCATAAAAATCTTCTTCACTATCTACTCTATAGCATCCCACACTACTACCTGAACTACTTGCTTTCATAAAGATTGGGAATCCTATTTCTTCTTTAACAACTGCCAAAACATCTTTTCTTTCATTAAATTGATGATCAACTACTACAAAATCACCATCATATCTTTCTTTTACATATAATGATTTCACTTGTGGAATACCTGCAGTATCTAAGATCTTCTTTGTATATATCTTATCCATTGCCACTGCTGAACCCATCGTACGACAACCAACATAAGGTGTTTTAGCCAATTCAAACAAACCTTGGATTGTTCCATCTTCACCATATTTACCATGAAGTATAGGAAATACTACATCCTGTGATTGAATAAGTCCATATACATCATCAACTTTTTTAGCATTATCTAACCAGGTATCTTTTGATAAATCAGCCTGATTTTGATCTAATAAATACCAATTACCTTCTAAATCAATCCCTACTAGAGTGATTTCATATTTTTCTTTATGAATATTGTTTAATACGGAAGTACATGACATACGTGAAACAGTATGTTCTGTTGATTGTCCACCACAAATAATTAATAGTTTCATGTTCATCTCTCCTTTAAAAATTCTATAACTTCTTTTAGATGCATACCATTAGAACCTTTAACTAATATCACATCATCTTTTTCTAATATATCATCTAAGAATTTTATCAAATCACGATTATTCTTAAAATGATAAGCATTTTCAATACCTTTTTCATTAGCTGCATCAATTATATATTGTGATGCTCTACCAACACATAATAATATATCAACATCAGATTCTACAACCTTATATCCTACTTCTTCATGCAGTTTTTGTTCATAATCACCTAATTCTAACATATCAGCCAATACAGCTATTTTACGATTAGGATATTGTGACAATACATCTAAACTAGATTTCATGGAATCCAAATTCGCATTATAAGTACCATCAATAACAGTCATATCATTGAGTTCTAAAATATCCATTCTATTTTTAGTTAATTCAAAATGCTCTATACCTTGAATACATAAATCCATATCTATATCTAATGATAATCCAATTGCGATGGCTATCAACGCATTATAAATAAAATGCTCTCCAGCCACTGGTACATAAACTTGATATGTTTGATCATTCACATCAACCTTAAAATAAGAATCACTAATACGTAAATCTATATCATAAGCTTTTAAATCACATCTATCATTTTCGCCAACTCTTACAAGCTTATAATCCCTTTCTTCTACAGTATGTAACATATCATTATCATCATTGATAACCAATATACCATCATTTAAGCCATCAACAATTTCCATTTTGGCTTTTAATATATTTTCTCTAGACCCTACTTCACCAATATGAGCTGTACCAACATTTGTAATAGCCGCAATATCAGGTTTAGCGATTTCAGTTAAATAATGTATTTCCCCCAAATGATTCATCCCCATTTCTAGAATCATCACTTCTTCATCCTGATATCTTAGAATTGTTAAAGGTAAGCCAATATGATTATTGTAATTACCTAATGTCTTCAGTGTCTTATATTTTTCCTTAACAACACTATAGATCATATCTTTAGTACTTGTTTTACCAACACTACCAGTAATACCAACAACCTTTACATTTCTATGACTTCTTAAATATCTTGCCATATCCCCCAAAGCTTTTAAAGTATCCTCTACTAAAATAACATTCTTTGCAGGATAATTGATATCATGCATAGTAAGCGTAGCACTTGCGCCATTAATAAACGCATGTCTTATATAATCATGGCCATCAGCTTTTTCCCCAATCAGAGGAATATACATATCTCCCTCTTTAACTTGTCTACTATCTTGGGTAAAGCCAGCGATATCATCATTCATATTTCCACTTAATAGACGACCATTTGTTGCTTCTAGTATTTCTTTGATTAACATCATATCCCCACCTATCAATATATGCGTATTATAACACAGATTATTATTTATAAAATATAAAATTAAGAAAAGATGTGTATAAAAACACATCAATCATTATCGATATTCTATTGTCGCTTCAGCACTCACATGTTTTGTCATATGCCATTTTCTTTTAATTTCGATATATACATCTTTTTCACTTATGGTTATTTCTTTCATATCTTCCCAAGCCCATGTGTTAGCTCCATGAACTCTTTTGCTTTCTGGCATTTCATCATAGTTAATACCAACATTAATGATGTGTTTACCATACGGTAATTCAATCACTTTACTTCCTTTAAGTGATCCAATTATCTTTATTTCACCATCGATATATATACAACAATCACATAATTTAGGCATCTTTAATATAATCTTTCCATTCATTGTCACTTTTCCTCCAAAAGTTTTTATAAAATGATTATATCATCAAAAATCAACATGATGTCATAAAAATCAACAAAATATGCTTATATCACAAACAAAGAGATGTACATGTATAGGTTCTTACTCGACAATGGGTAGACTAGAGACTAGGCAGTACAGTTAATTATACTGCCTTTTTTAACTGTTTTCATAAGGTCGACATCCTGATGGGTAACCAAAAAAGGAAGGTAACATTTACGAAATAGATTGACAGTTCCACTTCTTCCGTATAAAATACGTTTGATGAGTTTGAATTTGTTATTATTACCTTCGACAAATCCAGAACTCTGTGGGTAAGATATTGCATTTTTGACAGGGGCAATATCTTTTTTTATACCATTAATAAATCCTTCGAGTTTTGAATCTTCATATTTATCTATAAAATCATCTAAAAGCGAAGGGTCGTCATTGTTCATAAGAATATCGTAGAATTCATTGTATATCTCCTCAAGCTCAATTATCACTGGATATTTATCTTTAATAATACCAATATATTTTTCAACGGTTTTATTAACTTCAATCTTATCATCTTTGGTAGTAAGATATTTAATGACATCATTTCTTTTTATCACAGTTATCGTTGATGGATATTTATAATCAAGATAATAGTTCATAGGAAGGGACCTGTTAAAATTGTTTTTCAGCATATAATATATTCTATTATCTAATGCTCTCCATGTACCTTTATATCCCTTATGTATGATATAACTAAAGATAATCTCTGGTGCTACACCATCACTAAGCATCTTATAAATTATGTTTATATAATCATCGGTAGCTGTCCCTTTTGTTTTTTGATGTTTTTTAGGTTTATCTAAAGACCTTATGTCTTCTTCGCTCATATTGACATATTTTTTTGCTGATACTTTACTAATATTAAACTCTTCAACTATAATGTAAGTTTTCTTTTCATCAAGTTCATTCCATCTTTTCTGTATCTCAATGATTAATTTTTGTTTTTTTTCGACTTTCGGCCTGCTTGGTATGATATTTATCATTTTTATCATAACAGCTGGAATCAAATTCAATAATATTGCCGTTATTATCAACAGGTACACTGTTGTCATAATCATATTTTTCAAGTTCCTTTGATTCAGGATCAACCTTTAACGTTGGCTCTTTTTTAGGCTCTTTATCAAGTATTTCTCCGTTTTCAATGAAGATGTTAGCGGGCAGTTCTTCCTTGAATATATCCTTCATTCTATCAATAAGATTCTGCAAAAGATGAAAACGGTCAGCTATCTGTACACAATCGTTAAGGACTTCCTCAATTGCCTTTGCATATGCACTAGCTCTATCACGAGTTACGACTTTTATTTTTTTATGATTTCCTAGCCATTTTTTAACGGTTTTCTTGTCTCTGCCATCAAGCAACGCAATCATATGATGATCCTTCATATCATAGATTGCAGTTGCATACGTTTGGCCTTTTTTTATTGCAACATCATCAATACCAATTGCCTCAACATCAGGATTATCCTCAATAGATAATTTATTAAGTAATCTGGCTACAGCATCATTGCTTGCCTTTATGCTCATCAGTTTCAAAACTTTCTCAGTACCCTGATTGCTTAAAAAGATAGACATAGCCAAAATAAGACAGTCGAGTCGATCTGTTCTTTGCTGAGAAGGCGAGGCAAAGGGAAGATCTTGCATAACGACCTTTCTTTTACATTCTTCGTTGGTACAATCATATTTATATGCAATCACATCAAGATAGGTATATTTATTATTAATAGGAATATCCTGAATTCTTCTGTGGTAAGTATTATGCAGTTCAGTAACAGGAGCCCCACATACAGGACACACATCAGTATGTACAGTAGATTTAAGATAAATAGTAATAGAAGTATCATCTTCCTTCCAGTCATAAACAATAAAATCCTTACCAAACAGCTTTTCATTCAAATCAATTGGAGTATATTTCATAAAATAAGCACCTCTTTCTATACTAATAATTATACTATAAATACCCAAATATGAGTAGTATAAAGTGTAAAATAAAGTACAAAAATAGCAGTGCATTTTCATGCACTGCTAACTGGTTCAATTACCCATTGTCGAGTAAGAACCCATGTATACATCTCTTCCTTTTAATATCACTTTTAACTAGATGTGAGAACCGCTTTTAAAATAAAATTGAGTATTTCTTTAGTGATATTATAAAATATGTTTTCTTTCAACAAATATGATAATAAAATATTGCTCAAAATAGAAATAAAATAACAAACCTCAAATATATAAACCTAATAAACTCAGATATACTAAATATATTTTTTCAACCACTTTGGCATATTAAAAGCATCTTTTTCCCAAGAATCTACAATGCGTTCTTCATTATACCACTCGTTTTCTTTACCATCAAAAAACTTTTGTCTATGACATTTGTATTTTACAACTTTATTTCCTTCAAGTCTGTATTCATACCAATAATAATTTTGTTTTCCAAATCCTTTATATTCTTTTGTTGTATAGATTGCCATATAATCATCCTTTCAAAATTTATAATTTTTTTCTTATAATTGATATATCAGTACATTTAAAATATATGTTTATGAATAGTAAATGCGCTTATTTAAATATTCTTATTCATATTTTTTAAAAAATTCACATTCTAATAATAACAATAATAATTTATTCTTCTATATAGTCTGGTGAAGTAATCATTAAACGTAGCTCTTGTTCATCAATATCATAATCCAAATCTATACTATATCCATCTTCGTTTTCAGCATTAAAATAGTAATACCAATCTGAATCCATTTTACTTTCTTTATTAATATTATAACCAGCCTCATCACATGATGTAATATATGTCTTATATTCTTCTGTATCTATGCCATAAGCATATAATGTTATTTTATCATCACTATCACTAATAATTTCTATTACTGATGTACTTAATTCTGGAATATAATTAACCAAATCATAACTTAATGTTGCTAATTCATCAGCTATAACCACACTACTATCTAAGACATAACTATCATCTTGAAAATCATAATATTCAGTATAAATACTTCCATTACTAATATATTTTATGGTTGCAATATCAGGTTCAACTAACTCATATTGATCTGAGTCATTCATGTAATAATACCCTTGGAAATAATAAATTGAACCTGCTAATTTTTCACCAACATCTGCAATCAAATCAATATATGCATGCATTTCTATACCATCAGGATAATCTTCCTTTAATCCATCTATAACCTCGTCATCAAAATCATATTTCTTTTGAATACTTGTATAGAATGATTCAACTTGTTCATCAGTAACTTCATCTGTTTGTACAAAATCAATTTCAAAATAGGTAATAATGTAATCAGAATTATTTGTATAATTGAATTCTAATCCTCTTTCTCCATCAGTTATTGTTGATTCAACATTCCAACATTCCAATCAATATCACTTATTTTAATCTTATCATTGCTAGTACTAGTAGATTCACTTCCACCAGTTCCATCTCCATTTGTTCCACTACATGCACTCATTGTTATAGCTAGCAAAGACACTAACATTATTGACAATAATTTTTTCATTTTTCTCATAAAAATTCTCCTTCCGATTTATGAAGAAATCATAGCATATGCATATTTATTTTTGGATTTGTGAATGTAAAAGTGAAGGTTATAATAAAACCTTCACTTTTATCCTTTCCCTGTTTATTAAATACTTGCATCAGCAAGTTTCTGCGTTATACGTGTAGTTACTTCAATATAATAAGCTAATTCTTCGTCTGATAAATCATCTTCATCTATTGCATCTAATTTTTCCATTGTTTCTGCATATTGACTTAAATAACTAGAATAATCTGATAACATACTTAAAGTATCATCGGACTCAGCATACTTTTCCATAAAAGCAATATATTCATCAAAGAAATCTTCATAAGAATCCATAGCTTCTTTAAATTCACTACTAATACCTGATGAACTTGAATCACTTGTTGTTTCACTTTCTTCATCAGCATTTGCTTCTACAATTTCTTCAGTATCATCCTCTTCAACTGTTTCATCATTTGTTATAGTTTCTTCAATATTATTATCAACATTTTCTTCTTCATCTGTTGATGAAGAACTACTACAGCCAAAACATAAGCCTAAACACAACAGTAAACATAATAATTTCTTCATTTTAAATCCTCCATCCTACAATAATCTTAACATGCTATATTTCCATTCTGGATTTGTTAATGCAAAAAGGCAATGTCACAACATTGCCTGTATGTAATTTCTTAATTCTTTGGTTATATATAATGAAGTATCAATATGATTACTGTTACATAAATCATCAATGATATCAATGATATTTTGACATTGTATAAAATCTTCCTGACCAATATAAATATCTATAAGGCAGGCATACAATGTCATTATTTCACGAATATATGGCATATATTCATCATATGTTTCAAGTCTATGAATACCATCATTGAGTATTAAAATAGCATCATCATTTTCACCTAATTCATATGTCATATTAGCATAAGGAATAATCATTTTATCAATAAAATCTAAAAGAGTTGCTGATGTTTCTTCAACATATTGATATTCCTGATTAACACATGCACACATCTTTTGATAATCAGGTTCGACATATGTATAATACCAGGCTTGTACCATATGATATCCATATTTAATCTCATTATAAATTTGCGAATATTGTTGGATAATCTTATCAATGAGTTTCAATTGTTCATCGATATCAATTTTATTTTCAGGTTTATTTCTTATAAGAAAGATAGTCTTAGATATCATACAATTGATTTGATTAACTTTACTCATATCTGTATCAACTAATCCATAATAATGAATGGCTTGATCTTCAGCATATATCATATCAGATATCATTTGTTCTTGTTGTTTCGTTTGTGGTGTATAATAACCATCAAGAACATCATCATAATAATGAACAGATAAATCATAATATAATGCAAAGATATAGTTATCATTAATATTAAACGCAAATGTTTTGGCCTTATCCAATACAACTTTAGAATCATCATATTGTTTACGCTCATCATAAATATCCATAATTTTTTCATATATATTCATGATATATTCAGCTTTTAAATATTGAGGATATTGTAATACTTGACTTGCTTTTAAGATTATATACTCTTCCTCATCACGACCCACATTAATAATAACATGATACAATAAAATAATAGATTCATGAGATTCTATGTCAATATTCTCAAGTACATCTTTAGCTAATAAAACATAATTCTGTGCTATTTTATATTGGCCTTCTTTATATTCTTTATCTTCTAATTGTTGAATAAGATATTTTTGTACTTGCTGTAATGATGATTGATAAGAAGACCAATCACACTTTGATATAACTGCCTTGATAACAGGATGCATAGATAAACTCATATCATCAATATTAATCCATCCTAGTTTTTCTAATTCATTGATATCATTCTTATTCTCTAGTTCTAACATTTCCGAGAATATATGAATATCAATGTTATGAAACAATGATAATACTTTAAGGATTATTTTCTTATTATCGGATAAATCTCTCATATCAAATAAAATATTAATAAGATTTTCTATAGTATCATAATAATAGTTTTCATCTTTAGTATAATCTATCTTTTCTTTAGCTATGTTAGAAAAACCATATTGGTCCACTAAATCTGATGCTTCTTGAATTGATATATAACTAGCTGCTATTTGTCTAGCAAGTAATTCTAATACTAATGTATGTCCCTGAATCTTATCAATAATGTTATCTAAATAAATAGTTTCATAATCATTTATTGATCTACCTAAATAAGATTGAAATAACATAGGGAGTTGTTGATAATCCATTTCATTTAAATATAATGTTGGGCAAGTTAATAATGGTAGTTTTTCTCTAGATATCAATATGATTTTCCATTGTAATTTCAAAATATCTTTTAAATCATTATGGAAACTATAATTATCAATAACGAATACAATATTTTTACCTATTACTAATAAACGTAAAGCTTGTAGCTTTCGTTGATAGTATTCATCATTCGTTTCTTCTTCTAGTTTATGAATTGTATTAACAGATAGATAATTATCATCAATAATTAAATCCTGCATCGTATGATACATACTATAATCAACATAGAGAACACTCTCAAATTTATGATGATTTATAGTTACATACTCCTTTACCAAACTACTTTTACCAATACCACCCATACCTACTAGAGACAAGCAATTATTTTGATTTTGCATATAATCATCTAATTGTTGTAATTCTTTACTTCTACCAATCAATAATGCTGGTTTAGAAATATATGATGATATGATAAATGGTATGGTTTGGTCAGCATATTTTTCTATCTTTTCTAATTTTAATATCAATTGATTTATATCCTGATAACGATCAGGATAATAGTTTGCCAAAGTTTTATGGAAAAAATCAGTTAATTCGTAAAATAAACGATCCTGATAAGTATGTATATCAAATTGAGATAAACTATAGTCATATCTAGAACCATAATCACAATCTAAAGCTGTGGGTGTTCTTTTAAATAGTAAATAAAATAATAATGCCCCTATACCGTAAACATCACTATATTTACCGATACGCTTAATTTGACCTAATTGTTGTTCCAAAGGAGCAAAGCCTTTGGTATAGGATATTTTAAAATCATTATTTAGATTCATTGGAATCAATGAATCAAAGTCAAACAATTGTATCATTTCCGTTGTTCCTTCAAGAACATAAATATTTTCAGGTTTGATATCTAAGTAAAGATAACCATGATTATGTATTTTTAAGATAGCTTTAGCTGTACTTTTAATAATAGATATGCATTCTTTAATAGAATGGACAGTATCATAGGATATGGTTTTTCCTTCTAAGTAAGTTGAAACAATATATACAGTATTATTAGCTTTATAAATATCAATAGTATTGGATACAGAATTAGTTAAACCATCTATTTCAAAAAGTTGATTGCTTATTTTAAAAGTTTGAATCATTTTTTGCTTATATTCGTTAAATAAATCTTGGTCATTTGTCGTAAGTTCATTCGTATTAAGTCTTTGAATATTAAGTTTAAATGGATAACACTCCTTAATACGAACTGTTTTCCTGTCTCCTGTATTATTTATATATGAAGCATCATAAACAATTGAAGTGGCACCTCTGCCTATTTCTTTATTAATAGTATATTGATTATGGTGATTAAATTTGAGTAGTGTGTTATTTTTTAATGCTATACGTGTATCCATAATAATCTTCCTTTGTATCTATTTTATAACATATAGAACTTATTTTGGATTTGTGAATGTATGAGGCATGAGCTTATCTTCATTACTTGTATAAACACGACTCATAAATAATCTAAAAGTTTCTAATGGATAATCATCCTGCAAAGCATACATAAATATCCAATCAAAAGGATTACCAGCATATAATGTTGGATAACCAGATTCTAATAAATAACGATTAATTTCATCCATACATCTATCTGCATCACCACCAAGAGCCTGATACTTATCATGCTTTTTATCTAAATACATAGTTACCCAGAACTTATAAAATACTAATAATATTAATACTTTTCTAACTCTTTCGTCAGAGGTATGTTCGCCATTCATGATTTTTGATATACCTCCACGATCAGGAAAAGATGCTTGTGCTAAAGGATGCAACAATTGATTATCTTCTAAGATAGGTTTTAAAGAACGATCAGTACCGAGATTGGATATATGATATTTATCGAATCCTAGTATTTGTAGATATATATCCCAATCAGAACGTTCTTTAAATTCAATAAACAATTGATTATTTAATTGTCTTTCTCTATTAGCTAAGCCATCTTGGTCTTTTATTCTATTCCATATTTCTTTTATATTTCGATATGCAGTAGCATTATTGTAACTTAATTGTTCAATGTTACTATTAAAAAAATTAAGCAATTCTTCAATATTATTAATACGTTCAATTTCTTCAGCTATTGAAGATGTATATAAAACTTCATGACTATCTATTTTGCCATTACTATCTTTAGGTGATTGATGAATAATATCCAAAGCGTCTTGATAACTCAGATGATGTTTCATACAGTAATAATATACAATTTCATCAATATTATGCAAATCAAAACAACGTAATAAGCAGACTCTTCTAAAGAAGTCTTTCGTTTCGTCAATATTTAAATGAAAAGCAAAACATAATTGATAAGCTGTATTCTTTTCAATACGTTTATGCTCGCTATACCAATTTTTCATATTTCTTGGATTTTTCGTATGTGCTTCTTTAAACTTTAATTTAATAAAGTTTATTTTATTATCAATATTATTAATATCTCCATCATAACCTTGGTTTATAATAAATTCATCTAAAGCTTTATCAAAATCACGAAAAGATTGAGCCATTTTTAAAAGTTCATCTGTATAATTATCATCATCAGGTCGGATATCGTATAATAGTTCTTCAATAGAGTCTGTGTAAATTCCCATGCTTTTCCCTCTCACTTCATTACTATTGTAACATAAAAATGAGTATAAAAAAAAGAGATGTGGCTGGTGTGTTCCGTCCAGCATATCAGCTCGTTAAACACATTCTCTACTTCACAACTCTTTTCTATCATATTTCCTCGGAAATACAATTTTATACATAATCTCCACTATCTGTTGTTGTTTCTATAAATATAGATTGTTGTTGGGTCCCATCAAAAGTTAATAATACCTTATTATAGTTACCAGACGAATAAGTTGTTACAACAAGCTTATCCCCACAAATACTCACATCACTGATATAACCTGTATAAATACTTGTACTTTGACCCGTACTAATATCATAACGATATAAAACATAACTAGAAGTATAATAGAATAAATAATCATCCGTCATATTTAATAAATAACCATCAGCTAAAGTTGTTGTTTCTTTAGAATCTATATTGTAACTATATACAACACCATCTATATAATAGTAAAGTTTATTATTAGAATATATCAAATTATAAACTTCACCACTAATAAGCTTTTCTTCGCCTTGGCCTGTTGTTGATATTGCATAAATACCATCACTACCAGTGAAATAAATCATATCATCAACCACATTAATGTTATAGCTTTGATGATCAGTAATCTGTTTAGATGTTTTTAAATTTATATCATAAACATAAATAGATTCTGAATCTGAGTCTAATTGATAATAAATCATATTATCAATCACATTCACATAATAAACATCTTCACCATCAAAATATGTTTGTTCATTAGAACCATCCAAATCCATAGAATGTAAAACATATTCACTATCACAATAATAAATTTTATCATCAGTCACATTAATATAACTCACTTCATCTTCAACTAATACAGTTTGATTTGATAAATCATAATCCATACTAACTAGATAACCACTATCATTTTGCATGTAAATTTTATCATCACTTTGATAAACAAATCCACCTTGAATATTATTGCCAAATTTAGAGGTATCTGAAGTGGATCCACTAATAGTTAAATTAGTCACAGTAGTTGTATTACTATCTTTACTATCACCGTAGAATTCATTTATATCATAAGAATCACTATAAGTATCATTACTACTAGCACCATAATACAAATACCAATAAGATAAACCACTTAATGCTACTAATACAATAACTGCTCCGACAATAAGAGGAATATTAACTTTTCTCTTAGGTTTTTCATAGCTATCATAATTTTGATAATCATAATCATTATAGTTTTGATTATCATGATATATATGATAATTGTCATAACTATTATTATAGTTATTGTTATCATTGTTATAATATTGATTTTGATGATAAGATTCATCTTGATCTAATGGTTTATAATAACCGCCTATAGATGAATGCTTATTGTTTGTTTGATAGTCATAGTTATCATGATAATCATCCTGATTCGATCCATTTAAGTTCATTCCACAATGAGGACAAAATTGTGACGTAGGATAGATGATTTGACCACAATTTGGGCATTTGACAATCTTTGTACCACAATGGGGACAATATTGCATATCATCAGGTACTTCACCTTTACATTTAGAACATATCATTTATACTTACCTCCACACTAATGTGTATCTTCTTCATCAACGACTTTAAAATCTACATCTATAACATCAGAGTCATTGCTTTGACCTTGATAATAATTCTCATAATAATCTTGATCATCAGAAGCTGATGACTTATTTTTTATTCTATCATATATATATCTAATAATACATGCAATAATAATAACTGGTAACAAATATAAAAATAAAGGAAGAAAGAATCTTAATATAAACATAACAAAAACTAGAATGATAAATAAAGTGATAAAAGTTTCCATAAATATCCTCCTTATGCCATAAGTCTATCTTATAAATATAAACTATTCATGAACTGAATTATTTTGTGGAAACAAGAATAAATAATAAACTGGAACTTGTAGCCCTTTCGCAAATTTTTCAATAGCTTTCAAAGAAACATTACGTGTACCTCTTTCAACATCAGATATATAGTTTTTAGAAAGCTGGCAACGAAAACCTAGTTCTTCTTGAGATATATTTTGCATCATACGTAGTTCTCTAATGCGTTTACCAAATTTTTTATTAATTGTTTCCATTTTATTCATTCTCCATTTGTTTTAACTTTTGAGCTTCTTCTTTTATTTTTTTAAAACGGCGATGTAAGCTGGATTTACTGATCGTTTTATCATATTCTTCTTCATATTTTGCGGCTAATTCATTGAGTGTGAGTTCAGGGTTATTTAATCTCAGTAATGCTATTTGTTGGGTTTGAGCATCTAATACTTCAATGCCAGCTTTATCGATGACATAAGCTATATCTTGTATTTGATCATAAGAAGCACTCATAGCTTTTGTTTCATTGGCAATATCACAATTATTCATGCGATTAACGGTATTAGACATATTACGATCTATTCTTGTGATTTCAAAATTCATAACTGAAGTAGAAGATCCTATAGCACGCAGAAAATCACCAATTTTTTCAGCCGATTTTAAATAAACAACATATTTATTACGACGTTTAATCACCTTTGCATTTAATTCAAAACTATTCATTAGTCCTGCAATAAATAAAGCATAGTCTTCTTCATTAACACTCATTTCTAAATGATAATTGGATGTGGATGGATTATTCACACTTCCGCAGGATAAAAAGACACCTGCTAAATAGGCTCTTTTTTGTTTATCGTTTTGAATGAGTGATGGATCCGGATTATGATGTCTAAAAGCATCGATATATAAGTCATCTAGTATTTCTTTGGCTTTAGATACTTTTAAATAGTAAACATTATTTTTTTTGAGTTTCATTTTTCGTGATACTCTAAGTTCAATTTGTGGCTGATAAAGATCTTTAAGTAGTTTATGAAGTTTTGATGCTATTTTTGCATTTTCTGTTCTTAACTCTAAAGATAAACCCGCTTGATTATAAGAAAGTGTTCCAATAATCTTAATCATGGCACAAAGAATAGACCTTTCACAATCTTTATCAAAATCATTGAAACAGATTTCTTCTTTGACAACTCTTGAAAAAGATATCATTGTCATCCCTCCTTAATGATCAGCATCGCGATGCCATTTATATACTTGATAATATTTTGCATAATGATCAGCTAAATAGTTTGTCAGTGTCACAGATCTATGTTGTCCACCTGTACATCCTACTCCGATAATCATTTGCATTTTTCCTTCTTCTTCATATTTCTTTAATAAATAATCATAATAGGTAATTGTTTTTTCTATAAATTCCTGTGTTTCTTCTTTTTCCATGACATAATCGTAGACAGCTTGATCGTTGCCTGTTAAGTTTCTTAATTCTTTTTCATAGAATGGATTTGGTAGAAAACGGACATCTAATAATAAATCTGCATCTTTTGGTATTCCATGTTTATAGCCAAAGGAAACAAATGTAATTCTAAATGTTTCGGTATGTCCTTTATGAAAATATATTTCTAATTTATCCTGAAGTTTTGCTGGCTTTAATAATGTTGTATCAATAATAATATTGGCAAGCTTACTGATTGGTTCCACCATTTCTCTTTCATATTCAATAGCTTCTACAAGTGATGAGGCAACATTACCAATCATTAAAGGATGTGAACGTCTTGTTTGTTTATAACGTGATAACAATACTTCATCTTCACAATCCAAAAAGACAATCGTTAAATCAACCCAATCCATATTTGATAAAACACGTACTGCAAGGACAGCATCCCCTAATGAAACAGCCATCGCAACTTTAGAATATTGTGCTGAAACACGTATTAAATCACCAAATTCTTTTAATAATACAATAGGATAATTATCAATGCATCGATATTCCATATTTTCAAAAATAGCCATTGCCTGAGTTTTGCCTGCTCCTGACATTCCCGTTACTACTACAACCTCAACTTTTTCCATAATGTCCCTCACCATCCTTGTTTATACTATAACAGAAATCACATCATAAGTGTACAAATTTTTAAGAAAAATAGAATCATATCTAATGATTCTATTTATATTGTACTATTTTACATTGATGTTTTTTATATTCAGAATGTTGACTGTTAGAATTATAACTCATGCCTATAAGCAATATTTCATTATAATTCTCCACCTTTTGCATATAATTTTTATTGACGATTTGATCAATCGCTGATTCAGGTGTATCATTGACTTTTAATTCAATAACAATAGCTGGCATATTTGATTTTCGAGGTAGGAAGGTCATATCACAACGCCCTTTCCCCGATGCTTTTTCTCGCTCTATTTCATAATATTTTCTTGCATATATATAACAAATACTAAGCAAACAAGTTAAACTATTTTCGTCATTATAATGAAATAAATCAATTTCTTTGTCATGAGCTTCTTCAATCATAGTAGCTAATAATTCTTCATCTTTATCCAATGTTGCATTTAATATATGCTTGCTTTTTCTAACTATTTCATTATAACCACCCATATCTTTTCTGGATAATATTTTTTCAAATTTAAGCATAAGTTCATGATTAGGAATATATAAATAATCATCATGATAAGTTAAAAATCCAAAAATAACCATTGACGATAATATTTCATCTCTTGCATCTAAGTTATTATCTTTTTCTAAATATTCTAACAATTCAACTTCTACAGGAATTGAAGATACCAATTGTACAATGTCGTCTCGAACATCATCAATATTATCCTCAATACAATCAGCGATTTCACTCATAGGCCCTGTAGATGTCCAATAACTTCTACATTTATGATTATGAATTGCATTAACAACAGAACGTGGATTAAATAATTTGGTTCCATTATCAGTATAATAACCATCATACCAATATTCTAAATCTGAAAATTCTATATCAGTATATTTTTTACATAAGTCTTTAACCTCATTTTCAGTAAAGCCAAAGAAATCAGTATAAATATTATCATTAATAAAATTATATTCTGTAAAATTATTCAAGGCAGAGCCTGATGAATATTTGATAATAGGTAATATACCTGTCATATAAGCCAAAGATACATATGGTTTATCTTTTAATAAATCTTTTAAAAATTCCATGTACTTAATTTTATCTTTTTCGCTAATAAAATCTTTATAAAAGATACTATCCCATTCATCTAATATAAAAACAAACGAATCTCCTGTTTGTCTAAAATATTGACTTAAAGGATGATTGGGAGTTAAATCAATAGTATATTGTGATTTAAGATCTGAAATCATATTATGAGTTATCATTTGAATATAATCATTATAAGAATGACATTGATTGCTCATTATACTGAAATCAATATAAACAACATTATGCTGATTAAGATGCGTTATATAGTTATCACTACGTGATATCTTTAAATAATCAAACAATTCTTTAGTATCATATCCTTTTGTATAATAAGCTGCCAACATATTTGCATTATATGTTTTTCCAAAGCGACGTGGGCGCGTTATACAAATAAATTTTTGAGATGGCTTTTTAATACATGACGATATTTTTTCAATCAACATGCTTTTATCAACATAAATGTCATCATGAACTATTTCTGTATATATACTTATCGGATCTTCAACATTTAAATAAAACATACTATCACTCCTTTCCATTATTATAAACTATTTTATCATTTTAGGCCATGTATTACTCATATTTTCTAATCAAAAAAGGCTTTACAGCCTTTACTTCATCAGTGATGCAATATATTGACCTGCAATAGCTCCATCGTTGGTTGCAGTTACAACCTGACGCAATGCTTTATCAGTCACATCTCCACCTGCAAAAATACCGACCACTTTTGTTTCCTGATTTCTATCAACTTCAATATAACCTCGTTCATTAACAATACCTAAATCTTTCACAAAATCAGTCATTGGATCTAAACCAATAAATGGGAAAATACCTTGAACAGCAATCACTGATAATTCATTAGTATTAGAGTCTGATACTTCTAATCCTGCAACTTTATTATTTTCTACAATAACAGCATGCGGTTTTTTCAAATAATGCATTTCAATATTATCTTTTGTATGAATTTTATCTGCTAAATATTGATCAGCACGTAACACATCGCGTCTCACCACAATATGTACCTTTTTAACAATATCAGCTAAATAAATAGCTTCTTCAATAGCTGAATTGCCACCTCCAATAACACATACTTCCTTATTTTTAAAGAAAGGTCCATCACAAACCGCACAATAAGAAACTCCTCTACCCGTCATTTCAGCTTCATTAGGTACACCCATAACTCGTTCTTTTGTTCCTGTAGCAATATAAATATACTGACATTCATAATCCTTACTACTAGCATGAACAACTTTGTGATCATTTAAAACTTCTATACTTGTCACTTCACCATATTCATACTTAGCACCAAAAGATAAGCATTGTTCATACATCGCATAAGCTAATTCAGGCCCTTTTTTAATAACACCAGGATAGTTTTCTATTTCAGCAGTATTATTCAATTTTCCTCCAGGTGCTCCTCCATCTAATACCAATACACTTGCACCAGCACGTGATGCATACAATGCAGCTGTTAAACCAGAAGGACCAGCTCCTATTACAATTAAATCAACCATTTTTATTCACCCTTTCTACAAACTCTATTAATTCATCCATTTGATTTAGCATCAAATCAGGATTCAATTCTTCAATTTCTTTTGTTCCTTTTGGTGTCCAATTGACACCAACGTTATAAACATGAGCATTCTTACCCGCTAATATATCACTTATATTATCACCAATATAAATAGCTTTAGTACAGGAAAGTTGTTGCATAGCTTTTAAGATGCCTTCAGGATTAGGTTTAACGTTATTTACATGATCACAACCTAAAACAATATCAAAATATGGTGTGATTTCAAACAAATCTAAACCTATATAAGCAGCCACTGAATATTTAGATGTGACAACTGCTAAAGGATAACCATTATTCTTTAATACTTCTAATGTTTCCTTAACTGTAGGATACATTGTTACAAAATCTTCATGATGACTATGATTATATTCTCTATAACATGATATAATATCATCTATAGTTTTTTGATTATCAAAATAATGCGAAAAAGATTCCTGTAATGTAGGACCTAAAAAAGATAAGTATTCTTCTTCGCTCAACTTATAATCAGGTAAATATTGTTTAAAAGCATGTTCAAATGATTTTCTAATCAATAATTCTGTATCTAATAATGTTCCATCCAAATCAAAGATAATCGCCAAATCCTGTTTCATCCTATCAACTCCGCCACAATTATAGCATACTTCTTTTTAATTCCAAACTATTTTGCATTTAAATAATAAATGACCAAATTAAAAAATCTTTTTATAATAAAAATCCACCAGCCTAGTTGGTGGTTTTGCATGTGTGGGCATAGCCCTGCTCCCAAAGCCATGTCTAAAGACATTACATCAGCCGTGCGGC
>JAJQEL010000072.1 GCA_021201655.1 Erysipelotrichaceae bacterium
TTTATGGTTATAATCAAATGCTGATAATAGTTTTATTTATAATAATAAGTATTTTAATAGCTGGAGTGATATATTTCATTAATAGTCTATTGCTGAAAAAAACAACAGGTGAATTATGATAGAGATAAAGAATTTAGAAATCACTTATGATAGACCAATCTTTAATAAGGCAAATATAAAGTTATATAGAAATAATCTCAATGTCTTGATTGGTAAAAGTGGTACTGGTAAAACAACATTACTCAATGAAATAGGATTATTGAATAATCATTTAAGCTGTGAATATCATTTTGATGATATTGATGTCAATAGTTCTAAAGAATTGAATGATATTAGAAGAAAAAAGATAGGCTATGTCTTTCAGGAAAACTATCTGTTTCCTAAACTTAATGTTGAAGAAAATATCCAGTTTGCAGCTCATCTTGCTGGTTTAGATATTAATAATGAAGAAATAGATAAGTTGTTAGATCTTACTAAGATAACCTATCTCAAAGGAAAGCAGATTGATAATCTATCTGGTGGCGAAAAACAAAGACTTGCAATAGCCTTTGCCATGGCTAAGCAGCCTGATTTATTGTTGCTGGATGAACCTACATCTTATTTGGATAATGAAAGCTGTATGATGGTTATTGATGTTATTAAAAGTATTGCTGACAAAGGTAAAGTGATTGTCTTTGTTGCTACACACGATAAACGTATGATGGATAAAGCTGATGTATTATTCAAGATAGAGAATTGTCAGATTGTAGCTGATAATGATATCAATAAAACCGAAGCATATGAATTAACTTCAAGAAGTGATGAATATTATAAACAATCCATTAGACAGTACATTAATATATCTAAGAAAACCATTAAGAGAGCCTTGTATATACTTATGTCTATTACATTGTTTATTCTATTGTTTAATTTTGGCTACAGTAATTATTATCAGAACTATATCATTGATGAAGTTATCAACAGTCCACTAGAAGAAATAAGAGTTTATTATGGTTCTGACAAGAAATTTGCGATTAATACCATAGAGAAGTATTTAAGCAGTGATGTACAAAGCAAGATTAGAAATATTAGTGGTGTAGAAGATCTGATACCTTTCTATGAATTATATCTTATGTATAATAATGAAAGTATCCTCATTCAAAGCTATATTGATCTGTCATCCCATATAGATACAACATATAATAATGATTCAGGTATTTATGTATCCTATTCATTAGGCAGTATATTAGAAGATGATAGCATAACAATAGATTTCAATGGTACAAGCTATAATCTAGCAATCAATGGTGTATTAGAAAAAGGCTATTACAATCAGTATAGTGACAATGGTGAAAAGATTATTTACATTTCATATGATAAATTAAAAGAAATCATATATACCGATATGTCACCATGTCTCTATATCATTAAATTCAATAAAGATGTGAATTTGGATACCTTTGAGGATGATATCAAGAACATTGATTCTAATATAACAATTTATTCATCTGTAGATATTAGTAATCTATCATTATTGAACAATCAGTTATTGGATGGTATTACACAAATAACAATTGTACTTACTGTTTCTATCTTTATTCTGATTGTCTATGATAGAAGCAAGGATATATCCGAAAGAATCAATGAGTTTGGTTTATTATATGCGAATGGGTTATCATTGAAAGATATTATTGGTATTATTATCAAAGAGTCACACATTTATGTAATACTGACAGTAGGCGTATCGTTGTCAGTATCAGTATATGTTGTAGAAGTACTATATCAGTTAGAGATTATAAAGATATTGGAATTAATTGTTATAGCATTTGGATTTTATATATTATTATTAGCTATACCAACAATTGCAGGATATATAATACTCAAAAAGAATAGCATTATCAATTTGATACAGTCATAAAATAAATCTTATAAGAAATATAAAATTCTTATATTTATTCTAGATATAAAAAAGGATTATACTCATTAATATGTATTAACGAGTATAATCCTTTATTAATATTTCTGGATAAATTTTTCTAATCCTCTTTTCGTATTATAATACCTTAATTGATTATCTTCTTCATTACAGTTATACCATATGAGATTTATAAATTCTAAATTTAAGTTATCATAGATAAATTGTATGATGTCATCATTTACTGGTTATATCTTTGTTATGAACATTGTTCATTTCAAGATGCGTTGGTTGATTTATAATAGTAATTATTTTTAGTATTTGATTTTGAAGTCTATCATAATCGTTCTTGTATCTCATAACATCAATTGATCTTGTCTTATATGCTATGACTGTCAACTGATTTATATTGTTTCCTATGAGCCTTAGCTGTTTGATTATTTCAATCATCTCAGATGTTGGAAGTGAAGGAGGAACAACCATCTCTATTAATGATCTCATATATTCCTCTCTTGAAAGACCAGCCAATGCAACATGTTCATTAAGAGTATTGAACTCATCAACAGTCAATCTAACCTTAACCTCTTTAATTCTATTTTTACGTTTCATCTCTATTTACCTTCCTTAGAAACATTAATACAATACCAACAAAAGCATCTAATACAAATATCATTATTTCCATATACATCACTCCTCGTAATTAATTGGGGTCTTCGGGGACAACCCCTGAAAAAAAGACTTTTGGGACCAAAAGTCCATGCTTGCTACAATTTCGGACATGATATTAACCTATTATTTATGATTTTTATACCAGCCCAGAAAAACAACTATCTTATTCGTAGTTTTATTAAATTTATTAGTCAGATTATTTTTTCATTTTTTTAAACCATTAAATTCATTTATCTAAAATGTGCATTATCAAATTGTTTAAGTTGATTTTATAAAATCATCAAATTATTTTAATTAAAAATCAATTTTTTATAATTCATTTAGAAAAAATTATTATAAAATATCATTACGATTTTCGTTAAATCTTATTCATTATTTTTTAATTTATCTTTTTAAAAAATTTATAAATACTATCACTAAATTTTTCATACCGAACTTTTTTTCATTTCCATTTCATTAAATTAATAACAATATAATAAAAAGCATCATATTGAATGATGCCTATTATATAATATTTATTTTTATAATTATTCCTTTACAAACTTTTCAATCTTCGCAATATGTTTCTTTTCACCTTTGTTATAAGTGATACCAACTAACAACAGATTACCATGATAGTGTTTTAAATTTTGAGAATAGTTTCTTTCTTTAATTTGATCAATAGCTGTTTCTACATCTTTATCATACTTTAATTCAATAATCATTGCTGGATAAGTTGGATTATAAGGAATGAATGCAACATCACAGAAACCCTTGCCAGTAGGCAGTTCTCTAAATGGTGAATAATAATCATTAGCTGTAAAATATGCTAACATGATTGTTGTATATAATGAATTTTCGTCATTATACTTTAGATTAGAATTGATAAATGAGTCATGGACTTCTTCTAATCCTGATGCTACTTTTTCTTCATCCATATCCCAAGTAGATTCCAACAATTTTTGAGCACGATCTATAGCTTTATAAGTCTGTTCGTACTTTGGTGTTTTAATAGATTGAATAAATGAATCAATAACTTCTTTATTTGGAATATAAACTTGTTCACTTTGCCTATCATATCCTAAATAACCTAAATGAATAAGCATTGTCAAAACATCATCTTTGCTTTTAAAAGTTGACATATCATTTTGGAAACCTGCTGTATCAACTTTTACTTTTTCTCCTGCTAATAATTGAATAACTGCCTCTTTTAAACCATCAAAATCCATAGAAATATGATTAGCTAGGTTTTCAAAAGTTCCAGTCTTAGACCAGTAACAGTTGCATTCTTTTGAAGAAATAGCTTTAATAATAGAACGTGGACTATATATTGAAGTATGATCAGTAATATGATAACCATCATACCAAACCTTCATTTGATCAAAATCCATATTATTTTTCAAACATAAATCTTTAACTTCATCTTCAGTAAATCCCATAAAGTTTTCATATTTTTGTGGTTCAATCATGTTGATTTCATCAAACATGTTAATAGCACTTTCATCACCATATTTCTTGATAGGAAGAATTCCAGTCATATATGCTAAAGAAACATATTCTTTTTCTTTAAGAAGTCTATTCATGAATTTTAAAAATTCCTTTTTATCTTCTGATGTAGCATTTTTATTTCTTAATACAGAGTCCCACTCATCAATGATAAAAATAAAATGTTCTTCTAATTCTACATATATATCATCTAATGAATCTGGAAGATCAGTATTATCCAAATAATCTACATCTTTATATACTCTAAAAAGATCTCTTAAAACAGATTTTGATAAAAATTGTAACATCTCTTTAACATTACTATATTTATCATAAAAAGACTGCATATCAATAAAAATGACATTATGTTTATTGAGATGTTCATGGTACATATCAGTTTGTGAGATTTTTAAGTCATTAAACAATGAAGTAGAGTCACAATCTTTTGAATAATAAGCAATCAGCATTTTTGCATCAGTACTTTTACCAAATCTTCTTGGTCGAGATACACAAACGAAACGATCTTTTGTATCAATAATCTCATTTGTTTTTTGTATAAGTAATGATTTATCCACATAAATTGGTGCGTTTCTACTTAATACAAATCCTCTGTTACTTGGATTTAAATGTTTTCCCATGTATTATCATCTCCTTCAAAACTTATTATACCATAAAACATTTATTTCTTATAGTGACTTTAATTTGTTTTTCCATTTTAGCTATAAATAATTTCTTTTATGATTATTTCTTCTGCTTGATTTTCTATATTATTCATGTACTTAACCCATTCCATTTGATGTGTTTCTTTATTGGGTAATTGAGTATTTTGAATCAATTGATTCATTAATTGTTCTTTCATTAATGTTGATTGAAGCTGTATTTCTCTAAGATGTGTATTTAATTGGTTTTTCATTCTTAATGTTAATAACAATGCAGGATTGTTATTTCTTAGATAGTTCATTCTCATCATAGCATACTTACCTTGAAATGATTCCTCATTCATTTTAAGATTAGGTATAAGATAATCTCCAACTTGAGTGTATTTGACCATAATTGTTGCCTCCTTTATATTTTCATTTTGAATTATTTTAGTTAAATTATCAAATGTGCTATTGATTATTTTACAGATTCTAATCAATGATATAAGACTTACCAATTGGTTTCTATTTTATGAATAATTACTATCATTTCATCATAAATACTTTTAAATCACTTCATTTTTTGTCCTAGAAATAATAAAGACATCTTTATAGTTAAAAGATGCCTTTTTTACTTAATCGCTTAAATAAGCTTCAATATTTTCTTCAATTCTTTGTACGTTTCTTTCTCTTTGTAGCTGATCTGCATCTGTATGCCAGGTTGCTGCTACTGCAATACCAATGAGTAATATGATGACTAATAGTTTTTTCATGGATGTTTCCTCCTGATCAAGTTTTTCTTTTGTGACTATATCATACTATAACGCCCACATTATCACAAACTTGCAATACTTGTATTAATACTACTATATTCTTATGGGCTGGTAAAGGAAGGGGGTTATTAGGGGGAAACTCAGTCACAGATTTAACCAAAAAAATGCGAATTACCCCCTTACGAATTCTGCAATTTTTTAACCTGCGATTTCTTGAGTCACACAATAATGTCTCAATATCGCTATCTGGACTGTTCCTTTTTCTTACTTTTTGCCCATTTACTTAATAATGAAATGATAAGATCAGACTTTTGCTTAGGTGTATATTCTTTAGGAAAATAATCATTAATATCATCCATCATAAATGTTAGTTTTTCTTTTTGATTTGGTTTTATTTCAGACATAATTGAATAAATAACATCTTCACTAAGTCGGCCTTCCTTGGATAAAGTTTTCATACGAATTGTTTGAGCGTGTGATGGTGTAAAATCCAATTCTTCAATATATTTTACAACTATTTCTTGTTCTTCTTTAGTTAAATAAGATAGTTCTACAGCAGGACTTAATGCAATCTTTTTGCCATCCTCATTTAAGCCATCAACCATATTTTTTAATGGTTCAATTAATTCTGTCAAACGAATATATCTTTGTATTTGATTTCGACTTTCTCCAACTTCTTGTGCAAGTATTTGGTCTGATCTTAAATGTGTCCCAAGTTGGGACAGATTTTCTTTACTAGGTCTGCCAGGTTGTCTTTTTAATACCTCTAACTTCATTTTATAAGCTAAACCTCTTTCAGTTGGAAGAATTTTTTCACGTTGAATGTTGGCATCAACCATGAGGATGGTTGCTTCATCATCAGATAAATCACGAATAATAGCAGGAATAGTTTCGAGGTTATTAATCTCACATGCCTTAAGTCTTTTATGACCTGATACCATTTCATAGCCGTCACCATAAGGATTTGGTCTAATGAGCGTTGGATTAAGAACACCATTTTCACTAATACTTTCAACAAGATTAACTAAATCATCATCAATACGTACCTTGAATGGATGATTCTTAAACTCAGATATATCACTTAGTGGTATATCTCTGACTTTTTCAAGTTTTTCTTCTTGACGCATCTCCTCTGTTGTGAATAAATCTTCGTATGTTGGTAGAATGATATCATTCACTGTCTTTCTCGCCATGGTAGAACACCTCCTGAGTTAATAATTCATAAGCTTTTGTAGCTGCACATTTACGATCATATTTAATGATACTTTCACCATTACCAGTTGATTCAGCTGCTTTGATACATCGTGGTATTTGTGTATTGAATATTCTTATATAATTCCCAAATGAATGATGAATATCCATGATAACCTTCTTTGCAAGATTCGTTCTTTTATCGAACATAGTAATCAATATGCCTTCAATCGTTAAATCTGGATTGAGATAACATTGTACATTAGTAATAGTCTTAAGAAGGTCAGCCATACCTTCAATTGCATAAGGTTCTGCTTGTACTGGAATGATAGCCTTATCAGCAGCAGTTAAAGCATTGATAGTTAGATTATCTAATGATGGATTGGTATCTATAATAATATAGTCATAATCATTTTTAACTGTATCTAAAAATCTTTTTAGAGTTGTTTCTCTACACTGTGTTCCTTCAAGTATTGAACTAATACCTGCTAAAGAAATATTAGCAGGAATAATATCAACACCTTCATGACTATGTAGAATAAGCTTTTCTTTATCAACATCTCTATTTTTGATAACACATATCATTACTTCTTTCATTGATAACGAATATTCGTTTCTGTTTCGATATCCTAACGCCTTTGTTGAATGACCTTGTGGATCAAGATCAACCAATAAAACTTTAGATTCATATTTTCTAAGGCAGGCACTAAGACTAACAGCTGTCATAGTCTTTCCTACACCGCCTTTTTGATTAACAATTGTCATTATTTCACCCATATATTTCACCTCTTTCTTTATGGGTTATAATTTTAATAAGCTCAAATGAGCTTATGGTGAGCTTATAAAAAAAGACTCGCATGAGTCTTATAGATAAGTAGGGTGATTTTAGTGTGAAATTCAATAATTACCTCCGAGTTACCTCCAAAAAAATTTTATAATTTATATTTATAAAAAGTTTGAATTTCACATGGTATTTTATCAAATTTACTTGATTAAATGTATAAAACTAAAGTCATTTATATTGTTGTAAATGGCTTTAATTTTCGCTGTTTTTAGATTCTTTAACTCACTTAGGATCTAGTGCTTCGGCGTGCAGGTTCAAGTCCTGTTACCCGCACCATTGATTGTATGATATGAAGAAATTTATATCTTTTTTATTGTAAATTCATATTCATGAATCATATTGATAGTATTCAATATTTATGCTATAATTGCATTATGAAAATAGTAATAAAATATTAATTTATTATTTTATTTAAATATAAGGTGGATAAGATAATTATGAGGTGAATAAAGTGTATCAAGAGAGTGCAAGTGTAGAATTAAAAAGAGAATTAACTGATGCTATAAAAAATGAAATTGTTGCTTTTTTAAATACTAATGATGGTATTATATACGTAGGTATTGATGATGATGGAAAGCCTTATAAACCTTTTTTATTAATGAATAAAGATGAAATTGATATCAAGGTTTCTAATTGGTTACAAAATTCAATACGTCCACTACCATCTAATTTAATAGATTATCATTTTAATAAGGAAGGTATCTTGGTCATAAAAATAAAGGAAGGTAAAAACAAACCTTATTATCTTAAAGATAAAGGCCCTAAACCTTCAGGAGTTTATAAAAGAGTAGGTAGTACTATTAGAAAAGCAAACAATGACGAAATACTTCGAATGATTATGTCTTCCAAAAATTATATTTATGAAGATGATATTTCTGTTCAACAAAATTTAACGTTTAAATATTTAAGTTCCACTTTTGAAGAAAATAACTTATTATTTAATGATCGCTCTATGATTTCTTTAGGTATTAGAAAAACAAATGGAAGTTTTACAAATTTAGGTTATATTTTATCTGATCAATCAAAAATAACTGTTAAAATTGCAGAATATGATAAGAATATGAATTTTAAAGTCAAAAAGCAATTAACTGGATCACTAATAAAACTATTTAATGAAACTAAAGAACAAGCCGATAGACTTAATGATGTTTCTGCCATAATAGATACTAAATCATATAAAAGAATTGAAACTGTTTCGTATCCTGATACAGCTTTGAGAGAAATGATTTTAAACGCATTTTGTCATGCTGATCTATTTCTTCGTTCTAACATTAAAATTGAATTTTTTGAGGATAAGTGTAAAATATCTAGCCCTGGAGGTATCTTTAATGCTACTTTAGATGAAATAATGAGCGGATTACAAACTTATAGAAATCCAAAACTTGTTCATATATTTGATATGCTTGGTTTAATCGAAAATTATGGAACAGGTATTCCAAAAACAATATTAGCTTATCAAAATGAACAGGTAAAACCAAATTTTAAAGCTTCTGATAATTTTTTTGTTGTAACACTTCCAAATATAAACTACTTAAATCATAATCGCGATTATGAAATTAAGGATGATTTAATATCTGAACTTGAATTAAGTATATTACGTATTATTGATTCAAATCCTGGAATTAAATTATCTGCTATACATGAATTAATTATTCAAGAAAATAGTGAAATAACTATTTATATGGTTAGAAATTCAATTAAAAGAAAACTACAAAAATATATAGAGTTTAAGGGCTCTCGTAGATTTGGTGGCTATTATATGAAAAATAAAATTTAATGTGGATAAAGTGAGCTTATAGTGAGCTTAAGAAATATTAAAGATTCTTATCGGCTTATAAAATAATTTTTATAATTTATTCGCTTATCATCACCTTTTTTTAATATTTTTAGGAAATAATCAATTGAAATTAATAGTGAGCTTATGGTGAGCTTATAGTGAGCTTATAAAAAGACTTGTTTGAGTCTTATAGATAAGTAGGGTGATTTAGTGTAAAAAACTAAAGTCATTTATATTGCTATAAAAGGCTTTAAATATTATTGTTTCAAGATTCTTTAACTCACTTGGAATCTAGTGTTTTGGTATGCAAGTCCTGTTACTCGCACTATTGAATGTATGATATGAAGTAATTCATATCTTTTTTATGCTTTTTATTTTCTTTCGTTTAAACTATTTTTAGTTTGTTATTAAAATATATCTTTTTTTTGATAATATGTGAAAATATTGTAAATTTAAGCTGATTTGAGTATAATGATTTTATAAAATTTTGAGTTTTTAACATTTACACTTGAAAGGGGGGAGGGATCATTAAATGGTTTTTTCAAGTTTATTGTTTGTATTTTTATTTTTACCACTAAATCTTTTAGCATATTTTTTGGCAAGAAATCTTAAACAAAAAAATATTGTGATGCTTGTTTCATCATTAATATTTTATGCCTGGGGTGGACCCAGATATTTGCTTCTTCTTTTGACGATGGCATTTATAAGTTGGATTGGCGCATTATTGATTCGTAAATATAATTATAGTAAATTATGGTTAATCATAAGCATTGCGATGATGCTATGTTTCATTATTTATTTTAAATATTTTGGATTTCTACTAACTGGAATCCAAGTCCTTATAGGTTTTCCAAAATCAATACCGGAAATAGCACTTCCTATTGGTATTTCCTTTTATACATTCCAACTTATTTCTTATGTTGTAGATGTCTATAGAGGTGATGTAGAACCACAAAGAAAATATTGGTTAATTCTTTTATATGCTTCTTTATTTCATCAATGTATTGCTGGACCTATTGTACGTTATCATGATATACAAGCAGAAATTACCAATAGAAAAACATCTAAAAACGAATTAAGCCAAGGCATAAAAGGGTTTTGTGTTGGTTTAGCAAAGAAAGCGATACTCGCTAATGGATGTGCTGCTATCGCTGATACGTTTTTGCTTACTAATGATATGAGTGCTTTAGCTAGTGTCCCTGCTAGTGGTTTATGGGTAGGAGTATTAGCATATATGTTAGAAATCTATCTTGATTTTTCAGCTTATTCTGATATGGCTATTGGGATGGGGCTTATGATTGGTTTCCATTATAGGGAAAACTTTAATTATCCATATATTGCTTCTTCCATTACTGATTTTTGGCGTAGATGGCATATTTCTCTCAGCAGTTTCTTTAGAGATTATATTTATATACCTTTAGGTGGTAATAGAAAAGGTATAAAAAGACAAATTTTCAATCTTTTTATAGTATGGTTTTTAACTGGACTATGGCATGGTGCTAGCTGGAATTATGTTTTATGGGGTTTGTATTTCTTTATATTTTTGGTATTAGAAAAAATATGGTTGTTGGATAAGTTTGAAAAACGACCTAAAATATTTTCTCATATATATACACTCATTGTCGTATTTTTTGGCTGGATCATATTCAAATTTGAAAGTTTAGCAGGTATAGGTGTTACCCTTAAAGGATTGTTTTGTTTAAATGGCAATAGTCTTTCCAGTCTTGCTGTTAGTTTAACATTTAAAAATAATCTATTCTTTATTATTTTTGCCATAATAGCTTGTACACCATTATTAAAAGTTATCCATAGAATAATAGATAAATTACATGATAAATGGCATCTTATTCCATATATGGTATATGTATATGAAATTGCATTACCAATAGTTCTTTTGATATTATCACTACTGGCTCTTGTTGGTAATAGCTATAATCCATTTCTATATTTTCAGTTTTAGGAGGGAAAGATGATGAATAATAAAAAGAAACGTTTCAATAAATATTTAACAATTAAAATTACTGTTTTTTTCATTGCCTTATTCATTATAGGATTTATTGGGCTATTACTACCCATAAGACCAACAGAATCCCAAATCGAAAAACGTGAACTAGAAAAATTCCCACAATTTTCTATTGGTTCTGTGTGGGATGGTACTTATTTTTCACAAATATCTACATGGTATGCTGATAGTTTTCCATTTAGAGAAAATCTTCTTTCTTTAAATTCCTCTATAGAACAGCTTTATGGATTACAAAGTGAACAAATCATCACAAGCAATAATAATTCCTCTGAAGATGATGAAAATATTGAAGAAGAGACTGATGAGGATTATGTCGATGCGGCTATTACTGTTATGCCAGAAACATCTGGAGATATTTACATTTCTGGAGATACAGGATTCTCTATTTGCTACTTTTCTGAAACTGGTGGCGATGAATATGTTGAAATGATTGACAAAGCCCAGAAAAAGCTTGATGGCATTGCTGATGTATATACTATACTCGTGCCAACGAGTATAGGTATTAATCTCAGCGATGATATTCAGGAACAACTCCATTCTTCTAATCAAAAAGATGCGATAAATTATATTTCCACAGGCGTTGAAAATACTAATGATAAAGTTAAGATTGTTGATACATATGATACTTTAAAAAAACATAACAGTGAATATCTATACTTTAGAACCGATCATCATTGGACAGCTTTAGGGGCCTATTATGCTTACGAAGAATTTTGCAACGTAAAAGGTATCACACCTACCCCATTAGAAGCTTATGAAACAATAGAATTCTCTGATTTTCTAGGATCATTTTATTCCAGCTCTAATCAATCAACAGCTCTTAAAAATAACCCTGATACTATAATTGCCTATATACCAATTGCTACAAATAATATGGTATACTTGGTTGACTCTGATACAGAACATCAATGGAATATCATTTATAATGTTACAGATTGGAGTACAACCGCAAAATACAGTACATTTATTGGCGGCGATCAACCATTTTCATATATTATTAATCCTGATATGAATGATGGTTCTTCTTGTCTTGTTATTAAGGAATCCTATGGTAATGCTTTTGTACCTTTTCTTGTCGATAGCTATGAATATGTTTATGTAGTAGATTATCGATACTTTTATAAGTATCCAAAATACAACAATAGTGTATATGATTTGGTCGTAGATAA
The DNA here is from genome assembly GCA_021201655.1 of Erysipelotrichaceae bacterium. Taxonomy (GTDB): domain Bacteria; phylum Bacillota_I; class Bacilli_A; order Erysipelotrichales; family Coprobacillaceae; genus JAJQDJ01. Next base: position 12,443 of record JAJQEL010000072.1, read on the forward strand.
GAATATTGAAGATGTTATTTTTATCAATAATGCTGAAGCCATGTGTGTGACTGATAAAATCAATGATATGAGTGAAATGTTTGATTAATAAAAAAATGTCATGAATCTAATTCATGGCATCTTTTAATTTATTACTAGGCTTGAATGTTACAGTCTTACTTGCGGGAATAGTCATATATTCCTTGGTTTTTGGACTAACACCTTTACGCGGTTGACGATCTTTATATTTGAAAGTTCCAAATCCAGATATTAATACGTTATCACCTGCGATAAATGCTTCAGTCATTGTATCAAATACAGCATCAACCAAGGCTTCTGTTTCTTTTTTGGTTAGATTCTTTTTTTGTGCTACAGCATTAACAAGTTCTTTTTTATTCATTTTATCACCTCCTAAATACTAAGGGTAGTATAACATTTCGTGTCTTAGAAAACAATACTAGTTGCAACTACATGAAGAAATTTTTTAATAATTCGGTTTGTGAAAAAAATGATTTGTGATGAAATAAAAAAACTGTTGCATTTGTCGAAATAAACATATATAATAGGTCTTGTTGGTAAACCCATAATATAATGTGATGATCAGGACTGAGATTATAAAGCGAGTTGCGTAGAGATTTGTTGGTTGGTGAAAAACAAAAGACACTTTAAATCTGGATCACCTGTGAGCAGATTCACTGAAATAGAGTAAGTGAATACGGGAGCTCCCGTTATAGAGTCGGATATTGGTGGATATCTATGAGTGTGCATTTGATGCAAAGAAGAGTGGTACCGCGGATGATAAAATTCGTCTCTTATGTTTTACATAAGAGACTTTTTTGTTTTAAGAATAGGGGGAATAGTGTGGCAAAAGTATTAGCAGTGAACGCAGGCAGTTCATCATTAAAGTTTCAATTATTTGATATGCCTAGTGAGAATGTTATATGCAGTGGGGTTGTAGAAAAAATAGGTTTAGATGATGGTATATTTACCATTAAGTATAACGATCAAAAGAAAGTGTTAAACAGGGAAATTAAAGATCATCAGGTAGCTGTGGATTTATTGTTAGAGGCATTGGTGAATGAAGGTATTGTTGATTCTTTGGAAGATATTGATGCGGTTGGTCATCGCATGGTGCATGGAGGAGAAGAATATAGTGAAAGCGTTGTTGTAAGTGAAAAAGTTGTTGAAACTGTAACCCAGTTCAATGAATTAGCACCTTTACATAATCCCGCTAATTTAATAGGATTAAGAGCTTTTCAAGAAGCATTGCCAAATGTACAACATGTTTTTGTTTTTGATACAGCTTTCCATCAAACAATGAAAGAAGAAAATTATTTATATCCTTTACCTTATGAATATTATACTGATTATAAAGTTAGAAAATACGGTTTCCATGGGACAAGTCATCAATATGTTTCACAAGAAGCCATTAAGATGCTAGGTAGTCCTGAAACATCTAAAGTAATCGTATGTCATTTAGGTAATGGGGCAAGTATATCAGCTGTAAGAAATGGAAAATGTATAGATACATCAATGGGGTTTACCCCATTGGATGGTATTATGATGGGCACACGTAGTGGTGAAGTGGATCCATCTATTATGCCTTATCTTATGAACAAATTAGATAAAAGTGCTGATGAAGTATTAGATATCTATAATAAGAAATCTGGGATGTTGGGGGTATCTGGAATATCTAGTGATGCCAGAGATATCGAAGAAGCTTATCGTCAAGAAGATAAACGTGCTATTTTAACCAGTAAATTATATGTACGAAGAATATCAAAATATATTTCTCAATATTATGGTGAACTAGGTGGATGCGATGCTATTGCTTTTACCGCTGGTCTTGGCGAAAATTCAGCTTATTTAAGAAAAATGATTATTGATGATATTAAGGAAGCTTTTGATATTGTCTTAGATGATACACTTAATGAAACAAGAAAGTCTGGTAATAGAATTATTTCTCAAGATGATTCAAAAGTAAAGATTATGATTATTCCGACTAATGAAGAGGTTATGATTGCAAGAGATACTGTTCGTTTATTAAATTTATAAATAGGAGGAAGATAGGAATGAATGGTTTAACAGAAATTCGTTGGCATGGTCGTGGTGGACAAGGTGCCAAAACTGCTGCTTTATTATTAGCTGATGTAGCTTTTAATACAGGTAAGTATGTTCAGGGATTCCCGGAATATGGACCTGAACGTATGGGTGCACCTATTACGGCTTATGATCGTATTAGTGACAAAGAGATTAGAGTACATTCTAATATTTATGAACCAGATTATGTGGCAGTGGTTGATGATACTTTGTTACATTCTATTAATGTTACTGAAGGTTTGAATAAAGACGGTGGTATTTTGATTAATACAACAAAATCAAAAGAAGAGATTTTGCCTTTATTACATGGCTATGAAGGCGAAGTGCATTTGATTGATTGTCGAGATATTTGTCATAAGACATTAAAGAAATATTTTCCTAATACGCCAATGCTTGCAGGTATTGTGAAAATATCAGGTGTTATGGATGAAGAAACTTTCTTAACAGAAATGGAAGGTTCTTTAAAACACAAATTTGCGAAAAAGCCAGAAGTCTTAGAAGGTAATATGCAAGCATTAAAACTGGCTTTAAAGGAGGTACATTAATATGGCATTACAAGCAAAAGATATTAATGAACAAACAAAATGGCAGGATTTAACTGAGGGTTTACAGATCTATGAACCAGCTACATCACGTTTGTTTGAAACAGGTGAATGGCGAACACAAAGACCTGTTGTTGATTATGATAAGTGTATTCATTGTTTATTATGTGTTCCTTATTGTCCTGATAGCTGTATTACAGTCGAAGATAATAAGAAAAAAGGTTTAGATTATGATCATTGCAAAGGATGTGGCATCTGTGCAGCAGCATGTCCATTTGGTGCAATCACAATGGTGGAGGGAAATTAAGATGGCAAAAAAAGAACGTATGAGTGGTAACGAAGCCGTTGCCTATGGAATCAAACAAGTTAATCCTGATGTTATGCCTGCTTTTCCTATTACTCCTTCAACTGAAATACCTCAATTTGTTTCTACAATGATTGCTAATGGAGAAATTGATACAGAATTCATTCCAGTTGAAAGTGAACATTCATCAATGTCAGCGGCAATGGGTTCGGAAGCAGCTGGCGCACGTACTTTAACAGCTACTTCTTCAGCAGGACTTGCATTTATGTGGGAAGTATTATATGTTGCGGCTTCTTCAAGACTTCCTATTTGTATGACAGTTGTTAATAGAGCCTTAACAGGACCTTTAAATATCAATGCTGATCATAGTGATAGTATGGGGGCTAGAGATTCAGGCTGGCTTCAAATCTATGCCGAAACCAATCAGGAAGTTTATGATAACTTCTTACAGGCTTATCGCATTGCTGAACATCCTGATGTAAGATTACCTATTATGATTTGTCAAGATGGTTTCATTACATCACATGCTGTTCAAAACATTACATTATGGGATGATGAACCAATCAAACAATTTGTTGGGGAATATAATCCAGAACATTATTTATTAAAACATAACGAACCTATGGCTGTAGGACCTTATGCCGTATCTAATTATTGTATGGAAGCTAAAAGAGCACAAGCTGAAGGTATGATTAAAGCTAAACAAGTTATTTTAGATGTCGCTAAAGAATTTGAAGAAGTGACTGGTCAAAAATATGGGTTATTTGAAGCTTATGATTTAGAAGATGCTGAGTATGCTATGGTAGCTATTGGTTCTATCTGTGGTGGTATTAAAGATGCTATTGATGAGTTAAGAGAACAAGGAATGAAAGTTGGCTTATTAAAGATTCGTGTCTTTAGACCATTCCCAGCACAAGAAATCGCTGAAGCTTTAAGAAATTGTAAAGCCGTTGCTATTTTAGATAGAGCAGAAGGTTATTCTAGTCAAGGTGGACCAGTAGGTGCTGATGTCAGAGCAGCTTTATGTAAATATAAAGTATACGCAGAAAATGTTAATATCTTATATGGTTTATCTGGTAGAGATACAAAAGTTGAAGAATTGGTTGAAGTCTATCATCAATTGGAACAACTCGCTAATGGTGAAAATCCATTTGATGAATATCCATATTTAGGATTAAGGGGGTAAGAAGCATGGAAAATAAATTTGATTTTAGAGAAATGCAGGCAAGGGAAGATCGTTTTGTGCCAGGACATAGAATGTGTGCTGGATGTGGCGGACCTATTGCTGTCAGAAATGTATTAAAAGCATTGCATCCTGGTGATAAAGCAGTTATTGGTAATGCTACTGGATGCTTAGAAGTTTCTTCTTTTACTTATCCTTATACTTCCTATACTGATAGCTATATTCATACAGCTTTTGAAAATGCAGGTTCTACTTTATCTGGTGTGGAAACAGCTTATAGAGCTTTAAAGAAAAAAGGTAAAATTACGGATGACTATAAATTCATTACCTTTGGTGGTGATGGTGGTACTTATGATATTGGTTTACAATCTTTATCAGGTGCCATGGAACGTGGCCATGATATGGTTTATGTATGTTATGACAATGGCGCTTATATGAATACTGGTATTCAAAGATCATCTGCGACTCCAATGTATGCTGATACCACAACTACTCCAGTTGGTAGTCAATCTAATGGTAAACCACAAACACGTAAAGACTTGGCTGCAATTATGGCTGCTCATAATATTCCTTATGTTGCCCAAACAACCTTCATTGGTAATATGAAAGATCTTTATGATAAATCTGAAAAAGCTATCTATACTCCTGGACCTGCTTTCTTAAATATTATGGCACCTTGTCCAAGAGGCTGGCGATATGATGCTCCAGAAATCATCAATATCTGTAAATTAGCGGTTGAAACTTGTTATTGGCCATTATTTGAAGTTATTGATGGTAAATGGATTCTTAATTACAAACCAGAAAAGAAAGTACCATTAGAAGAATTCTTAAAAACTCAAGGTCGTTTCAAACACTTATTTAAACCTGGTAATGAATATCTTATTGAAGCTTTCCAGGCCGAAGTTGATAGACGTTGGGATGAATTATTAGTTCGCTGTGGTGAAAAATAGGCATGTACTCACATGCCTATTTTATATTCGTGTAAAATAATGTTTAATTATATAAATAATACATGTAAAAAAACGTGAATATTTTGATGAAAATCACACTAAATAACATGAATTTACAAACAAAACAAAATAATATATTCAATGAACTCTTAATTTATCTTATTTAATCTTTATTCTATTTTTGCGTAATTTGTCATTTTATGGACATACTATTTATAGGTGATACTATGAATATCAATTTAGCTAAAAACATTATTATCTATAGTATATGTCTATTGCTGATTTATTATGTCTATACTCTATTTCATATTGGCGCTATTTTATCTTATATATTGAAACTTATATTACCTATTATTATTGCTTTATTTATTCATTTTTTATTAGAACCTATGATTAACTATTTTTCATTACATATCAAACGACAAATAGTCGTTATTCATCTATATATCACTTTTGGTCTCTTAGCTCTTATTATCGCTTACTTTATTTTACCCAATATCATTGATCAATGTATGATCTGTTATGAAATATTTTCATCTCATTATAATGATATCCATCCCATTATCAAAAGTATTTATAACTTCTTAGAAAAATATCAATTAATAGATTATCTCATGAATATCATTAGCACTATCAGCCAATCTGTTATCTATTGGATAAGTAATATTGCTTTATCTTTAGGTATATCTTTTTATTTATCCTATGATAATATGCATCTTATTGAATCTGTTATTTTTCATATTCCGTTTTCCAAACAAAGTCTTTATATGCAAGCCTTAAAAAGAATAAAATTAGTCACTTATCGTTTTATGAAATCCATATTATTAGATTTTATCTTCTTTTATATTTTATGTCTTATTCCTTTTTATTTTATAGATAAAGAAATGTTTTATATCATATCTTTCTTTTTAGCTATAACCAATCTTATTCCCTATATTGGTCCTTATATAGGTGGCATACCTATTATTATTTATGAATACTTTATTGATATGAATTTGGGTTACGCTTCTTTAATATGTATTATAGTATTGCAATATTTAGAATCTTCCTATCTACAGCCATATTTATTTTCTAAATATGTCCATATTCATCCTATTACCTTATTTATAGCATTAGCTTTTTTTGGTGATTTATGCGGGATTATTGGTATGGTATTTTCACCTTTGTTTTTATCTTATGTGATGATTATATTTGATTTATGTCAACAATTAAGACTTCATGACAAAGTCAAAAGCATTGTTTTTCATCATCATTCATAAGATAGTATAGGTGATTATAGTGAGCGTATTATCAGGTTTATCATTATTTTTATATGGAATGCATCTGATGAGCCAATCATTAGAAAATTGCATAAATGATTATATGAAACATATTCTTATTACTTTTACCAAACATAAATATTTCTCTATTGTAATAGGTATCGTTTTAACAGCTATCATGCAAAGTTCTTCCGCTATGACTATGATGCTGATAGGTTGTCTTAATAGTCATCTTATATCATTGAAAAGTGCTATGTGGATATTAATGGGAGCTAATATCGGAACAACAATTACTGGACAAATTATCGCATTGGATATTAATCATTTAGCACCTATACTAGCAATTATCGGTGTTATACTTTTATTAACTCCATATGAAACGATAGCTGAAGTTATGATAGGTTTAGGGTTGTTGTTTATGGGTTTGGATATTTTACAGTTAGGACTTAGTTCTATTCATATAGATATGTTTTTAAAGACGAATCATTCGCTCATAATGATATTATATGGTTTCCTATTAACTTCGATTATTCAAAGTTCGAGTGCTTCTATAGGTATTTTGCAATCATTAGTTGCAGAGAATTTAATGCCATTTGCGAAAGCTGTTTATTTGATTTTTGGTTTTAATATGGGTAGTTGTATGACAGGTGTATTGGCATCACTTGTAAGTAATAACGACGGGAAAAGATTGGCTATATTTCATTTGTTGATGAATGGTATAGGAGTATTGATATTTTATGGATTATGCAGCTATACCCCATTAATACAATACTTTGAGAATATCATCTCAAATCCACTGCAACAGATTACCCATATGCATACATTTTTTAACGTTATAACCACTATAATTATATTATTGATTAATCAACCTATAATAAAAACAGTATATTATATAATACCTCATCAACACACTCTAGCTAATCCATCAAAAGAATGCTAGATTTTTTCTGGGAAAGTGCATATTTTATTGTCATTTATTAAAAAATGAGATATAATACCTTTGTGCGTATTTGCACGGTTTAAATGATATCATAGGAATTATAGGAGGAATAATATGACACCATTCACTATTTTAACCTATGTTCTAGCCGTCGCTTTTGGTATTTTAATCTACTTTATTTTAACAAAGTTAAAAATTTCTAAAGCTAACGGAGATGCTTCAAGAATTATTGAAGAGGCAAATGCCAAAGCTGACAATATAGTAAAAGAAGCGTTACTTGATGCGAAAACTCAAGCTTATGAATATAAGTTTGATGCTGAAAAAGAAATCAAGGAACAACGTTTAGAAGTTACTAAGATGGAAAACAAGCTATTGCAAAGAGAACAAAACATTGATCGTAGAGATATTGCTTTACAAGGAAAAGAAAATGTTTTGGAGGATAAAACAAAGCAATTAGATAAGAAGAGTAAAGAACTAGGTAAATTGGAGGCACAGCTGAAAGAAAAAATTGATTCGCAAATTGGTGAATTAGAAAAAATCGCAGCAATGAGTGCTAACGAAGCAAAAGAAGAATTATTTAAACAGGTTGAACAAAAAATCTCTAAAGAAATGACTGCTTATATTAAGGAACAGGAAGAAGAAGCTAAAGCCAAAGCTTCCATGGCTGCTAAAGATATCATAGCTGATGCGATTAATCGTTATTCACAGGAAGAAACTATTGAAAGAACAGTTAATGTAGTGGCTTTACCAAGTGAAGAGATGAAAGGTCGAATTATTGGAAGAGAAGGACGTAATATTAAGGCTATTGAAAATGCTACAGGGGTAGAACTTATTATAGATGATACACCTGAAGCGATTACAATATCGTGCTTTAATCCTATTAGAAGAGAAATTGCTAGATTATCTTTAGAGACATTAATTAGAGATGGAAGAATTCAACCAGGACGTATTGAAGATGTTGTTAGTCGTACAAAGAAAGAATTAAATGAAACAATTTTTAAAACTGGTGAAGATGCTATTTTTGAATTAGGTATTTCAAGAATGAATAAAGAATTGATTACTATGATTGGAAAATTGAAATATCGTACCAGTTATGGACAGAATGCTTTGCAGCATTCAAAAGAAGTGGCACATTTTGCGGGGATGATGGCAGCTGAACTTGGTTTAAATCAGCAATTAGCCCGTCGTGCTGGATTACTTCATGATATTGGTAAAGCTGTTGATCATGAAATGGAAGGTAGCCACGTTGAATTAGGCGCAAAATTTGCTAAAAAGTATGGAGAAAATGCAACGGTTGTTAATGCCATTGAATCTCATCATGGTGATGTGCAGCCAACAAGCATTATATCTATTTTAGTTGCAGCTGCTGATACATTATCAGCTGCAAGACCAGGCAGTCGAAGTGAAACAATTGAGAATTATATTCAAAGATTAGAAAAACTAGAAGAAATATCTAAAGGTTTTGATGGTGTTGATAAGGTTTATGCGATACAGGCAGGCCGCGAAATTCGTGTTATTGTGAAACCAGACAAAGTTGATGATATTGCCTCTCATAAGCTGGCAAGAGACATCAAAGAAAAGATTGAAAACGAATTGACTTATCCAGGACATATTAAAGTGACTGTGATTCGTGAAATTCGTGCTAATGAAATTGCCAAATAAAGATAGGTTTAACCTATCTTTTTTTAAAAGGAGGAGTTATGAATATATTATTTATTGGTGATGTTTTTGGCAATATTGGCAGAAGCATGATAGAGGAATATTTACCAAAATTAAAGAATAAATATCATATTGATATGGTTATTGCGAATGTAGAAAATGCCACTCATGGTAAAGGTCTTATTAGAAAGCATTATGATTTCTTTCTATTTCAAGGTGTTTCATTGATGACTATGGGTAATCATTCTTTCTCTAAAAAAGAACTATTGGATTATATTGATGAAGCTGATCGTTTGATTGTGCCATACAATCAGCCTAAAGCATTACCAGGTGTAGGTTCTAGAGTTGTTGAGATAAAAGGTAAGAAAATAAGGGTAACAAATTTATTAGGATTAACATTTATGGATGGTAAATCTCAAAACCCTTTTGAAGCGATTGATGAATTAATAAAAGAAGATGATAGTGATATTCATATTGTTGATATGCACGCAGAAGCAACAAGTGAAAAGATAGCTTTCGGATATTATTTAGATGGGAGAGTCTCAGCAGTACTTGGTACCCATACTCATGTAGCAACGGCCGATGAAAAAATATTACCAAATGGGACTGCTTTTCAATGTGATGTGGGGATGACAGGTCCATACGAAAGTGTTATTGGCTGTGATAAAGATAATATCATTAAACGCTATCAAACAGGCTTAATGACACCTTTTAGTGTAGCTGGTGGTGAAGGTCAACTATGTGCCACATTATTAACCTTTGATCAAAATCAATGTACAAATATTAAACGCATCCTTATTGATCCTGCTCATCCTTTTGAAGCATAAAAATAAACACTTATCATATAGTATGATAAGGAGGAATCAAATAATGGAAACTATGAAAGTATCTTCATCGTCTGTACCTAGTAAAGTAGCTGGTGCCTTAACATGTCTCCTTAGAGAGCATCCTCAAGTAACAATTCAAGTGATTGGTGCGGCATCGCTTAATCAGGCAATGAAAGCAATCGCTATCGCCAGAGGTTATATAGCTCCTGGTGGCCAGGAAATATATTGTATACCATCATTTTATGATTTAACAATTGATAATCAAACTATCACTTCACTAAGATTAAATATAGAAATGCATGAAAAACTCTTTTAATTTTAGTGAAAAATGAGTATAATATAAGTAGCTAAAAGGAGGAAATTAAAAATGGCTAAATGTAAATTGTTAATGCAAACAGCTCAGGTTCAAAAATTAATTGATTATTTCGATGGATATGAAGATGATAAGATTAAATGCACATTCATCGGTAAAAAGGGAATTAAAGCTGAAGTAGAATGCGAAACTGAAATGTCTCCAGAAGAAGCAGCTAATTATTGCAAAGGCTTATTCAAAAAGACTAAAGAAGGATCTTATTTATACTTCTCTATTCAACCTGACGGATTCTTTGGATAAAAAACTTAAAATAAGGACTTTGTCCTTATTTTTTTCTTTATAAATATTTATCTTTTGATATAATAGGTGGGAAAGTGGTGAAAGAATGAAAGATTATAGTGAATATTTTAAAGCACCTTCTTTAAAAGAAGCAAGACATAGAGGAAAAGATGATATTCATCATATTGATGATGCATATGAAATACCAGCGGATATGATAGGTATTGGTAAAGGCCAAAAATATTATATTCAAACATATGGTTGTCAGGCTAATGAAAGAGATAGTGAAACTTTAGCTGGTATTTTAGAAAGCATGGGATATGAGGAAGCTACAGATATAAAAGATGCCCAGGTAGTATTATTAAATACATGTGCGATTAGAGAAAATGCTGAAGAAAAAGTCTTTGGTAAGATTGGTTATTTAAAGAATTTAAAACGTACTCATCCAGAACTGATATTTGGGGTTTGTGGTTGCATGGCTCAAGAAGAGGTCGTTGTTAAGAAGATATTAGAAAAGTACCCACAAATAGATTTGATTTTTGGTACTCATAATATTCATCGTTTACCAATTTTGTTGAAACAGGCTATGTTAGAAAAAGAAATGGTTTTGGAAGTTTGGTCAAAAGAAGGCGATGTCATAGAGAATTTACCTAGTCATAGAGCACATCGTTATAAAGCCTGGGTCAATATTATGTATGGTTGTGATAAGTTTTGTACTTATTGTATAGTTCCTTATACCAGAGGAAAAGAAAGATCAAGACTTAAAGAAGAAATATTACAGGAAGTCAAAGACTTAGTCCAACAAGGCTATAAAGAAATTACCTTATTAGGACAAAATGTCAATTCTTATGGCCATGATATTTATGATGATTATAACTTTGCCTCATTACTCCATGATGTATCTTTAACAGGTATTGATCGTATCCGTTTTACAACTTCTCATCCTTGGGAATTTAGTGATGATATGATTGAAACTATTGCGACGCATGATAATATCATGCCTGCAATTCATTTACCTGTTCAATCAGGAAATACAGAAATACTCAAGAAAATGGGTAGACGTTATACAAGAGAAGACTATTTAACATTATTTGATAAAATTAAAACAAGAATACCTGATTGTACCATTACAACAGATATTATTGTTGGATTTCCAGGCGAAACAGATGAACAATTTGAAGATACGATGAGTTTATATGAATATTGCAGTTATGATTTGGCTTATACTTTTATTTATTCGCCTAGAGAGGGTACTCCAGCAGCAAAAATGAAAGATGATATTGATAAACATACTAAGGAACAAAGACTTTATCGATTGAATGATTTAGTCACGGAAAAAGCTTACATGAATAATCAAATTTATCAAGACAAAACCGTTGAAGTGTTAGTTGAAGGCACTTCTAAAAGAGACGAAAATATGTTAACAGGTTATACCAGACATCAAAAATTGGTCAATTTTAAAGGCAATCCTAATCATATAGGACAAATCGTTAAAGTCAAAATTACCGAAGCTAAAACCTGGGCTTTAAAGGGTGAAGAAGTTGAATAAGGATATTGAAACTCAAGCTAAAAAGCTTAACCAATGGTTATTAGACAATGAACTTGTCAAAGAATATAAACACTATGAAACCTTAATAAAACAGCATCCTGAATTATTAAAACAGGAAGAAGAACTCAAACTATTACAACAGCAAATCGTAAATTTAAAACACAACGATGAAGATGCATCGCAAGTTATTGAAACCTATCAAACAAAAAAACAACAATTTGATGAAAATCCGCTTGTTCATAACTATTTATCACTTAAAGAAGAACTCAATGATTTGATGATACAAATAGAAACAATTATTAATGAACAATTGCAAAAAGATGTTGACGAATAGCCTAAAAATGATATAATTGTAAAAATTTATAAAAAAGGAGAGATAACATGGCATATTTTTTTGATGAACCATCACACACATTTAATGAATATTTATTAGTACCAGGATACTCTAGCAGTGAATGTCAAACCAAAAATGTAAGTTTAAAAACACCATTAGTGAAATATAAAAAAGGTCAGGAAGAACCTGCATTATCTTTAAATATTCCTTTAGTTTCAGCAATTATGCAATCAGTATCTAATGATACAATGGCAGTTGCTTTAGCGCGAGAAGGAGGATGCTCATTTATCTATGGGTCACAATCTATTGAATCACAAGCTGAAATGGTTAGAAAAGTTAAAGCTTATAAAGCTGGTTTTGTACCTAGTGATTCTAATTTATCTCCTGAAGATACTTTAAAAGATGTCATTGAACTTAAAGAAAAAACTGGACATTCAACTATGGCTGTAACAGTGGACGGAACTGCAAATGGTAAGTTAGTAGGTATTGTAACAGGTAGAGATTATCGTATTTCCCGTATGTCTTTGGATGAAAAAGTAAAAGATTTTATGACACCTTTTGAAAAATTAGTCACGGCAAAAAGTGGAACTTCTTTAAAAGAAGCAAATAATATTATCTGGGATCATAAATTAAACGCTTTACCAATTATTCGAGAAGACCAGACATTGGATTCTTTTGTCTTTAGAAAAGACTATGATTCAAGAAAATCAAATCCTAATGAATTATTAGATGAACATAAACGTTATATTGTTGGGGCTGGTATTAATACTAGAGACTATGCTGAGAGAGTTCCCGCATTGATAGAAGCAGGAGCAGATGTCTTATGTATTGATTCAAGTGAAGGTTTTACGGAATGGCAAAAGATTACATTAAAATGGATTAGAGATCATTATGGTGATAGTGTTAAAGTTGGTGCCGGAAATGTTGTTGATAGAGATGGCTTTAGGTTCTTAGCTGAGTGTGGTGCTGATTTCATTAAGATTGGTATTGGTGGCGGCTCTATTTGTATCACTCGTGAACAAAAAGGTATCGGGCGTGGTCAAGCAACAGCGACTATTGAAGTGGCAAAAGCCAGAGATGAATATTTCCAGGAAACTGGTATCTATATTCCTATCTGTAGTGATGGTGGTATTGTCCATGATTATCATATGACTTTAGCTTTAGCAATGGGTTCTGATTTTATTATGTTAGGTCGTTATTTCTCTCGTTTTGATGAATCACCAACCAATAAAGTTATGATTAATAGTCAATATATGAAAGAATACTGGGGTGAAGGTAGTGCGCGAGCACGTAATTGGCAAAGATATGATATGGGTGGCGATGCTAAACTATCATTTGAAGAAGGCGTTGATTCCTATGTTCCTTATGCTGGTTCTTTAAAGGACAATGTTGGTTTATCACTCTCTAAGATGAAATCAACAATGTGTAACTGTGGTGCTTTAACCATTCCAGAATTACAACAAAAAGCTAAGATTACACTTGTTTCTTCTACAAGTTTAGTCGAAGGTGGTGCGCATGACGTTGTCTTAAAAGATGCCACTCCATCTATTAATCAATAAAGTGTCTATGACACTTTTTTCTTTTGTCATAGAATAAATAGGTAAAATAGTTTATAATATGGATAAGGAGCTGAGTCAAATGAAAAAAATATACCTATTGGTATTTCCAACTTTCGAACACTCAAAGAACGAAATCTTTATCATGTTGATAAGACACTTATGATAAAAGAATTTCTTGATGATAGTGGTACATGGATTTCTTTAATTACAAGACCAAGAAGATTTGGTAAAACTCTCAATATGTCAATGATGGCAAAATTTTTTGATATCACTAAAGATTCAAAAGTTATTTTTGAAGGTACAAAAATCATGGAAACTGAATACGCTTCTTATATCAATCAATAGTATAAAAGATTGCCTAGGAGAAGTATATGATAAATATGATTATATATTTATAAATATGACAATACGTGAGGAAAAAGATTATATCAAATTAAATAAAGCTATAGATGATGAAGAGCCAACTCTTGATGGTATCGAAAAATCTATATTATTTTTAATGAATATGCTTTATAAATATTATAATAAAAAGGTCATGTTGTTTATCGACGAATTATGATACGCCTTTTATAGAAACACATGTCAGTTATTTCTATGATGATATAAGAAAACAGTTAGCCTCGTTACTTCATAATGCCTTAAAAGATGCTGATCCTCTAGAATTTGCTATGTTGACAGGTATTCAAAGAGTTGTCAATGAAAATATTTTTAGTGACCTCAATAATGTTGAGATTTATGATCTTTCTTCTATTCCTTATAGTCAATATTTTGGCTTTACTGTAAGTGAAACTAAACAAATACTTAAGGACTTTGATTTAAAATTCGATAATAAAGTTAAAGAAATGTACGATGGTTATCATATTGGAAATAGTGATGTCTATAATCCTTGGTCAATTCTTAAATATACTAAAAGTAGAGAATTAGGATATTATTGGGTTAATACGAGTTCTAATACAATGATAAAAAATGCGATAGAAAAATCTGATATATTTTTTAAAAAAGATTTTGAATCTTTAATCCATGATGGCTATCTTAATACTGATCTTAATCTAGGAACAAGCTTTTATGAGACAAATAATACATCAACATTATGGGGATTATTTGTCAATGCAGGTTATTTAACAATTGCCAAAAAGTTAGGATTAGATGAATATTGTTTAAAAATACCAAATAATGAAGTCATCAAGGAATTCAAATCATTAGTAGCTAGCTATTTAAATATATCATCCAAATTACTTGATAATTTAGCCAAAAGTCTACTGAATGAAGATCAAATCTTGTTTTTTTGATTCTTTACAAGATATTCTACTTATTCCTTCATATCATGATTATACAAGTGAAAATAGCTATCATATGTTATTTTTATCATTGTGTATATATATGCAAGCAACACATAAAACGATATCCAATCGTGAATCTGGTAATGACAGACCTGATATTATTTTAAAATCTCATACAGCAAGATATCCATCTTATGTTATTGAATTCAAATATGATAAAGAAAGTGAAAATACTGATAAACTTGCTGACATAGCTCTAGACCAAATTGAAAAAAAGGTTATGGTATGGAATTAACGGATAGAATTATTCATATTGGTATAGGTGTGCATGGTAAAAAAGCAAGCATGAAATGGCTTGTTAAACAGGAGAAATAAGATTTAGTTATTTCTTTTAATTTAAATATTTCTTGTAACAATTGACATTACAACAAATATTTCTTATAATTATTATGAGGTGATACCATGCAAATATCCAGTCGTTTTACCATTGCAGTCCATGTTTTAACATGTATTGATACATTTAAAAATGAAAAGGTTACGAGTGAATTCTTAGCTGCTAGTGTGAATGTTAATCCTGTTATTATACGTAACATATTAAGACAATTAAAAGCTGCTGATATTATTAAGGTTCAACGTGGTTCAGGAGGATCTACTATTATTAAACCACTCAATGAGATTACATTTTATGATATTTATGAAGCAGTAGAATGTATTAATAATGATGAATTATTCCATTTTCATGAAAATCCGAATAAAGATTGTCCTGTAGGTAGAAATATTCATCATGCTTTAGATGATAAATTACAACAAGTTCAAATAGCTCTAGAAAATGAACTGAAACGAATCACATTGCAGGATGTGATTGATGACACAAAAAAATATATCGAACTAGAAAAAGTGCAATAGCACTTTTTTAAAACTTTATGTTGTAACTATTGACATTACAACTGAGATAGTGTATATTATAGATGTAATATAAATGGTTACAATGAAAGGAAAATACTATGAATCAACTTGAACGTCTAGACTATCTTATCAATTATTTATTAGATGAGTCAGATATTATTTATATACCTAAAACATTATCAGATAAAAAGATATTACTAAGATCACTCATGAATATCCGTGAACCTAAATTGATAAGTAAAGAATTCTTAGCTATTCAAGATTCTTATCTTCAAGAAGAATTAGCTTCTAAAAAGATAAATGATATATCAATGCTTCAACCCTTGCAAAAGCAAATATATCTTTATCAAGGAGATATTACATTATTAAAAGCAGATGCTATCGTTAATGCTGCCAACAATCAAATGCTAGGATGCTTTATCCCAAATCATCAATGCATCGATAACGCTATTCATACTTATGCTGGTATACAACTACGATTAGAATGTTACAACATGATGAAAGCACAAAATCAACTGGAACCAACTGGTAAAGCCAAAATAACTAAAGGCTACAATCTACCAGCCAAATATGTTATTCATACAGTAGGGCCTATTATTCAAGGAAAATTGACGAATCATGATTGTGAATTGTTAGAATCTTGTTATAGATCTTGTTTAGAACTAGCAGATGCTTATCATTTAAAGTCTATTGCATTTTGCTGCATTTCTACTGGAGAATTTCGTTTTCCAAAATATGCTGCCGCTACTATAGCTATTCATACAGTAAAAGAATATCTACAACAAACTCATACAACAATGGAGGTGATCTTTAATGTATTCAAAGATGAAGACAAACAAATCTATGAACAATTACTCAAAGCTTAAACAAGTCATGAATGATTGTGATGCCATCATGATTGGTGCTGGGTCAGGATTATCTACTGCTGCTGGATTAAATTATAGTGGACCTGTATTTGAAGATACCTTTTCAGATTTTATTGATAAATATCATTTCACAGATATGCATACAGCAGGTTTTTATCCTTTTGATAGTTTAGAAGAATATTGGGCTTATTGGAGTAGACATATTTATCTTAATCGTTATAAAGAACATGACTTAAAGGTATATAAAGATTTATTAGAACTGGTACAAGATAAAGACTACTTTGTTTTAACAACTAATGTAGACCATTGTTTCCAAAGAGCTGGGTTTGATAAACAATGTCTCTTTTATTCCCAAGGAGATTATGGCTTGTTTCAATGTAGTAAACCATGTCAACAAATTACTTATGACAATAAAGAACAAGTCACAAAAATGATTGAATACCAAAGTCATATGAAAATACTCACAGATATGATTCCATATTGTCCTATATGTGGAGCACCTATGACCACAAATCTACGCATTGATAGCACATTTGTTGAAGATGAAGGCTGGCATAAAGCATCCAATAGATATTATGATTTTATTAGAAGACATCAAGATATGAAAATAGTATATTTAGAACTAGGAGTAGGGGAAAATACACCAGGTATTATCAAATATCCATTTTGGCAAATGACTTATCAAAATAAAAATGCCATTTATGTATGTATTAATCCAAATACGTATTGCCCCGCACAAATAGAAAATCAAAGTATACTAATTTCAGATAATATTAAAACAGTATTGGAGGCAATTAAATGAATGAAATGAAACAATTAGTAGAAAATTATATTGAGGCTATTCATACGCAAAATGAACAACAATTTAGAAATCTTTGGAGCAAGAAACAATTATGTACTCTTATATCTGTAACGAAACAATATAAAGGTATTGATGAAATATATCATAATTTTCTTATAGGTAGAATTCATGAATCTTATAAATCAATTCAATTAGTACAGGATGGACCATTAGATATAAGATTCATTGACGAAAAAAATGCTATTATTATATTTTCATATCATACGAAATGTATTAAACGTGATACTTTAGAAAAATATGGTATTAAAGGTTTAGAGACACAAATAGTCACAAAAGAAAATAATACATGGAAATTAGTGCATCTTCATTATTCAAAATAGTGATTGGAATATTTTTTTCAATCACTATTTTGATATTTTAAGTTTGCTTGATAACAATTTTTCAAAGATCAGGACAAACCATATTTTTATCATTCTTTCTGTTAAAATATCCTTGTCAGGAAGAGATATTTATCCTTTTCTTTCTCTTCCTATGAAAGGAGATAGTTATGAAAATATTATTAGTATGTAACGCAGGTATGTCAACTAGTATGTTAGTGCAACGTATGGAGAAAGCTGCAAAAGAACAGGGCATTGAGGTAGAAATTAAAGCTGTACCAGTGACAGTTGCAATTGATATCATTAATGATTGGGATGTTGTATTATTAGGTCCCCAAGTCAGACATCAATTAAAATCTATTGAGCAAAAATCTAATGGTACACCAGTGGCAGTTATTGATATGCGTGATTATGGTTTAATGAATGGTGAAAGTGTATTAAAATCAGCATTAGAAATTATTGAAAAAAATAAATAATTGATATTGTTTAATGTAGGCTAAAGCAAAGAAAAGCTTAGGTGTAAACCTAAGCTTTTGATTGTTATATTCAAAAAATGTCAAACATTGAAGATATTTTACGAATAAATTATTCAATTAAACTTAGAATAATTGTAATTATGTTAGATTTTGTTAGAATGATAATGTCAGTAAGAATCATTAATTCCTTAAAATATTTTTGACACAAATAGTTTATTGATCGTTTATTGGCGAAAGCTTAGTTTCACTAAGCTTTTTTTCTTTGTTATGATGAATAGAAGTATTCAGTAAAAATGGGTAAAAATGTCAAATAATGAAAAGATTTATTCCTTATAAATGAATAGCTTAACCATAGAATTGTGAAAATATTGTTTAAAATATTCAATCAGTTAAAATATACATATATCATATAAAAAAGGGAGGAAAAATGATATGGACGCTTTTGCTGACGTGATGGGACGCGTAGGTGCTTGGTGTGGACAAAATAAATATTTGTCATCAATCAAGAACGCATTCCAAGATTACATGCCTGCCACTATTTCTGGTGCTGTTGCCGTACTTTGGACTTCAGTATTAGTAAATGAATCAACTGGTTTAGGCGTATTTTTCTCACCAATCATGGTATTAGAACCATTAAATAGTATTTTCAGTGCTATTAACACTGCTACTATAGGTTGTATCGCGGTTGGTATTTGTATGTTAGTTGGAGAAAATATTGCTCTTGCTAACGGTGAACAGGGAGCTTACCCTGCAGTTTTAGCATTTATGATGTGGTTTACTGTTACTCCTTATTCTTGGAGTATTGGTGATATGGCTGCATATACTCCTGCTGTTGAAGGAACAATGGGTGCTGAAACAACAACTGTAACTATTGGTCAATTATTAGAACAAGTTTTAAATTCTGGATTTGTTGCTGAATACAACACATTCTCATCTGAAACTTATGCGGATGTAACAACTGCATTCTCATTAGGAGATTTAGGAACATTCTCTGCAATCCAAACATCTTACATGGGTGCAACTGGTTTGTTCACTGGATTAATTGTTGGTATCTTCGGTATGGAATTATACTGTGCATTACGTAAAGTTGATGCATTAAAAATTAAGATGCCTGACCAAGTTCCTCCAGGAGTTGCTAAAGCATTCGAAGTTACTATTCCAACTTGCTTAGCATTGATTATCGTTGGTGCTGTAGGATGGTGTTCTACTACATTCCTTGGATTAGACTTGAACTCATTGATTTCTACTTATGTACAGGAACCATTGAAACAAGTTATTGGTGGTAACATTGTTGCCGTCGTTATCCTTTATATCATCATCATGTTATTCTGGTGCGTAGGTATTCATGGTAACAACATGGTTTCTGCAGTTAAGGAATCAATCTTTACTCCAATGATCGTTGAAAACATGTCAGTATTCTCTGCAACTGGAAATGCTGCTGATGCTCCAAACGTATTGAATATTACAATGATGCAGATGATGGCTGAATGGGGTGGCTCTGGTGTTACTTTAGGTTTAATCATTGCAATCTTTATCTTTGGTAAGAAAGAAGATACTAAAGCTATCGCAACATTATCAGTAGTTCCTGGTATGTTCAACATCAATGAAACAATGACATTCGGTATTCCATTAGTATTGAACCCAATCTTAGATATTCCATTCATCTTAGCACCATGTTGCTGTATCGTTGTTGGTTATATCTTAACAGTCATTGGATTCTGTCCAAAATATGTTGTACAAGCTCCTTGGACAACTCCACCAATCATCTTTGGTTTCTTAGGAACAGGTGGTAATATTATGGGTGCAGTTTCTCAGTTAATCGTTATAGCTGTATCTACATTAGTTTATATTCCATTCTTATTAATCTACGAAAGACAAGATAACGCTTAATTAATGGATTATATTTTGTTAAATAAAAATCACAAGTTATTCAACTTGTGATTTTTTTTAATATTTTAATAACACATTATTAATTTTAGAATGAACCAATGATATGATAAAATAAACAATATATTGATATGAAAGGAATAGTATTGTTTTTTCTAATTTGATATTATCACTAGGATTATCAACTTGAAGATTATCCTGGCATAATTTTAGTAATTCTTCATCATCTTTTTGAGTAATACAAAATGTATAAATTTGTAAATCATTTAATTTTTGTGCTATTTTAATAAAATGTTTTTCATTGTTCGTCATGTTTAAAATGATAGCAAGGTGAGATTAGAATCTTTGATCTTATTAAAATATTCATCATCAATATTACCTAAAACAATACATTGCTTACCAACTGTTAACAATTCTCTTTGAAAATATGAAGCTGTTGTTTGTCCTGAACCAATAGCATAAATCTCTATGACTTGGCTATTTAAAATACGATTACAAATGCGCGTAATAGTATTTCTGTCTAATGCCATGTTTGTATTTGTTAAGGTATTTTCAAATATTTCATTAACAATGTTTTTGGTATTGTCATATGAAGTCATTTTTTCAAAAGGATTACCTTCATAAATTTTTTCCGATTGTAAATAATCTTTTCTTTCAATGGCTAAAATCGTCATGAATTCACGAAAAGATTTAAAGTTTAATTTTTGATATAATCTTACCACAGTAGACTGTGAAGTAAATGCTGCTTTTGCCAATTCAGTACTTGTCATATGATCAATATGATTGGTATCATCTAGTAAATAATGAGCAATTTGTTTTTCGGATTCAGTAAGATTATCTTCATCTTTAAGTTTTTCAATAATCATATTTACCACTTCCTTCTTTTTTATAATCATGAATGATGCTTTTTCGCTCACACAATTTTAAACCTATTTTATTAATTATTCAATTTTTTGTATTAAAATGTTCAGTAATTATTAGTCATTTAATCAACAAAATTTGTTTGTTTAAATAATATCAATAGATTATTAAACATTTTAAATGAAGTTTTAAATATTTGAATACAATTGAACAAAAAATGGGTAAAAATGATATGATTCTCTAAAGTGAACAAAATAAATAATTAAAAGTTCACTAAG
>JAJQEL010000052.1 GCA_021201655.1 Erysipelotrichaceae bacterium
TTAGAGCCAGAAGTTTTGAAATCAGATAAAGAATAATGTTCGCTCAAATTTGTTTCATCATTTTTTTCTACAAATTTGATTTCATCTCTTCTAAAAATATATGAGCTAAGATAAATAGGATTATGAGTATTAAAAATCAATTGGGCATGATTTTTATTTATTTCATCATCATGAAATATATTAACAATACTCATAATAGCCATCGGATGAATATGTGCATCAAATTCATCCAATATTAAAATTGAACCAGTAACCAATGCTTTAATAATGATAGGAAACATATTGATAAATCTTATTGTTCCATAGGATTCAAAATATTTAGCTAATAATCCCATACTCTTATCATCTTCGTTAAATATAGAATATAATTGAGATTCGTCTTTATCTTTAAGAGTAATATAAGCTAGAGCACTTGAATTTGTGCCGAGTATCTTAGCAGCTTCATTGGTGGTTTTTTCAAAATAAACTTTTTGATTATCTGGGGCATTTAATGTTTGATGAACTTCAACTTCATTAGCTCTGAATATGACTAAAAATTTATTTTTAAACCAGTCAAGTATGATATTTGTTAATTTGGAACTAAATAGCATTTTAAATCCATTGGTGAGAAATAATTCCTCGGGATTTAAATTATTATTTGCAAGTAATTGTAAGCTTTTTTCATTTCCTTTAAAGCCATTAATCAAGTATTGATCGATTGTTTTTAAATTATTGAAGACAATATCTTTACTTCTTTCAAATATATCTTTTTCATTGATTTTTAGTTTTTCTTTACGAATTTTTCTTTGATAATCTTCATGCATAAATAAGCCTAAATCTATATCGATTTCATATTCGATAAGTAAATTATTTTCAATAAATTTAATATAAAACGAAGTGGGTATAGATTCCTTGCATGAAATATTTGGAATAAGTTCTAGCTTGTTAGTTGATATATTAGGAGATGTTCCATTGGTGGCATTTCTTATATCACCACGTAAAATAATACATTTCATTACTTCCATAGCACCAATAATATTTGACTTGCCTGCAGCATTAGGCCCATATATAACAGAGGAAGATAATGCTTTATATTCTTTATTAGCAATATTGGTTTTAAGTATACTATATTCTAGATCTTTTTGTTTAGGTGCAGGAATCATTCTAAAGTCCATTTCTTCTAAGAAGGATTTAAAATTAGTAGTTTTGAATTCTAATAGCATATTAATCACCTCATTTTGTTGAATTCTAACAATATTATACCACATATTGCTAGTAATATGCTATTTATTTAAAATATTTTGAAGAAATAATGAAAAATTTGACTTCATAAAGTCTTCTTATATTTTCTTTTAAATTCAATATTATCATCATAGTGTCTATTAAAATAACAGGCATATAATGTGTCTAATAAATATTGTAATGATATTTTCGTTGCAAAAGAAGCAATTTTATTCCACGTATCTTCATATGAACAGAAAAATAAATGATAAGTTGCATATGAAAACAAATCATTAGGTAATGTAGATGATATTAATACAATAGGAACATTTTGACGTTTTAGTTCCTTAACAATATCACCCATTGCAGTACCTCTATTAGCATATGATATAACAATAGCTAAATCATCTTTTGTTAAAGGAACAGCTGACATATATTGGAGATAAGGTATGGTTTCAACATCAACATGTATACCAATATCCTTCATATTATGCTGAAAATTTTCGGCTGCATAAATATTACCAACAGATGGAAATATGGTTATACGATTAGCTTTATCAATTTGTTGTACAACTTTTAATAATTCTTCTAAATCAATAAGATTCTTAGTAGCTGCAACAGTTTGATCATATAATTGAGACATCTTTGCAGCAATTTGATAGTGCGTATCATATTTTTTAAATGGATAGTTATAATCAATATTTTCTTGTTCATATTGATATTCTTTGTATTGGCTGGAAATAAGCACTTTTAATTCAGATAATCCTTGTAGTTCTAATTTATCTAAGAAACGATAAATCGTTGAGGTAGAAACATAACAGCTTTGAGATAAAGATTTAATGTCTTTATCAATCACTTCCTGAGGATATTTTAGGATATAATCTGCTACAACTTGTTCCATATTAGTAAAATTGTTTTTTTGTTTAATTTTTGTAAATATGTTCATAAAATCACCATGTTAATTATAACAAATCTCTAAAATGAAATATAGCTATTAAAAAGTATTTTGAAAAACTTGTTTCAAAATCATTATTTTTAATAAATGTAAATGATAAATGATTTTCAAAAATATTATTTTTTATATGATTCTATTTAGTAAATGATAGAATGAAATTATCTTAAATGAAGGAGAGTATATATGTATAAGACAGTGATATTTGATTTGGATGGATTATTGATTAATAGTGAAGTGATTTCTTATCAGATTTATTGTGATTTATTAAAAAATTATGGATATGAAATGATACTTGATGATTATGTTCAAAACTATAGTGGTAAAACAGCTATTGCGAATATGAATCGTATTATTGATACATATCATTTATCTATAACAATGCAGGAAGGATTAGATTATCAAAATCAGAAAGATAATGAATATTTAAAGACAGTTGGAATAAAACAAGGTGCTAAGAAATTATTAAGTTATTTAAAAGATCATGATTATAAAATTATTTTAGCAACTTCCAGTATCCCTTTAAGAGCAAGAACAGTTTTGAAATTACATGATATTGATGAATATTTTGATGATTATGTATTTGGAAATGAAGTGGAACATGGCAAACCAGATCCAGAAGTTTTTTTAAAGGCCGTCAATAAATCAGGATGTCGTTGTAATGAATGTTTGGTGTTAGAAGATAGTGAAGCAGGTGTTGAAGCGGCTCATCGCGCTTTAATAGATGTGATTTGTATACCCGATATGAAGAAACCATCAAATAAATATATGGATATGACAACGGCTGTTTTATCATCATTATTAGATGTTATCGATTATTTAAAAGAAAAAGAACTATCAAATCGATAGTTCTTTATGCATCATAATCAGCTTGGGCAGATAGATCTGCATATTTATCTAATTCAGCAATTTTTGCTTCTAATGTTGTTTTAACAGCTGTAACCGCAGCTTTTCCTAAAGTCAGAATTTGTGGATATTCGTCACTATTGACTACTTTCACAATAATCTCTCCAGCTTTATTTGGATCACCTGCTTGTTGATGTTTATTTTCAAAGTTACCTGGTCTTGATTTACCAACTGTTGCTTCATAATCACCAATGGCTGCTTTTGTACCTTTTAATGAAGATTCATCATAGAATCTTGTTCTAAAAGCACCAGGTTGAACAACCATCACTTTGATACCTAAAGGTTCGCATTCTTTTCTTAAACCATCTGTTAATAATTCTAAAGCAGCTTTAGAAGAAGCATAGTATCCTGAACCAACAGCTGATCTTGCAGCTGCAATTGAAGTAACATTTAAGATAGCACCTGATTTTTGGGCACGCATGCCAGGTAAAACTGCTTTAATCACATTGATAGGACCAAATAAGTTTGTTTGGAATAGCTTTTGAATTTCTTCATCTTCGCCTTCTTCAACAGCACTACGATAACCATAACCAGCATTATTGACTAATACATCGATAGTCCCAAATCTTGCATTTGCTTCTTTTACCGCATTTTTAATACTTTCATTATCAGTAACATCTAAAGAAACAGCTAAAGCCGTTTCTGGATAAGCATCAACAATATCTTTGACCTTATCTTTGTTTCTAGCAGTGACCACTGCTTGATCACCATTTGCAAGTACTGCTTTTGCAATTCCAGCCCCAATTCCACTTGAACATCCTGTAATTAACCATGTTTTCATATTATAATCCTTCTTTCTTTAATTTTTACAAGTCTATTATAAAATCTATATGAAAATATGTACAATATTGATAAAACAAGCTAGCATAACTTCAACGCATACTAAAAAGCGAAGATTAATCTTCGCTTGTAATAGGATCAACTTTTGTTTTGATTTCTTTTCTAGTTGCATATAATGAATATAGTACAGCCAAACCTTCTGCAAACCAAAATGCATACCAAGTATAAGAAATACCTAAAGTGATTGTAAGTACATAAGCTACTGGTACCAAAACAGCCAATTGTCTAATAGCACCACCTATCATATTAATCACACCATTGCCAAGTCCTGAGGCAAAATAGCCACATAAAATAGTCACTGAACCAAAAACAAATGTAATTGAAATAATTCTTAAAGCAGGAACCCCAATAGCTAATAATTCTTTACCTGCAGAGAATAATGACATTAACTGACTTGTAAAAATCATGAATATAGCTGTACCAAGTAATCCAACCACAACACCAACAGGAATAATAATCTTCCATACTTCTTTAATACGTTTACCATTACCAGCTCCATAATTGTAACCAACAATAGGTATAGCTGCTTGTCCTAAACCATTCATAGGCATCATTAAGAAACTTTGTAACTTATAATAAACTCCAAAGAAAGCAACTGCTGTAGAAGAAACAGTCAATAACATAGCATTCATCGCAAAAGTCATAATACTACCAATTGCTTGCATAATAATTGTTGGTAAACCAACACGATATATTTCTTTCATTTCATCTAATGTAAAATGATAATTCTTAAAACTTACATGAATAATCGGATTTTTAAATCGATTCATAATTAAAGCTGAAGCAGCAGAAATCCATTGGGCGATAACAGTCGCTAAGGCTGCGCCAGCAATCCCCATTTGTGGGAAACCAAACATTCCAAAAATTAATAATGGATCTAAACAAATATTAATCACAGCCCCAATAATCAAGGAAATCATACTTAAAACTGTATCTCCAACAGCTTGTAATAATCTTTGACCATATGTTTGTAAGAACACACCATAACAGAAAACCACACAAATACTCATATATTGTTGTGTCAAATCCTGAAGTTCAGGATCACTTGTCAACATCTTAGAAATAGTACCACTAAAAAACAAACCAACCAATGAGAAAATCACTGCAGTACCTAATACAAGTATTAAACCAGTAGTAGCCCCACTACAAGCACCTTCCTTATCTTGTTGACCAACACGTTTAGATAATAGTGCATTCATACCAACACTGGTACCAACGGCAATGGCTATCATTAAAAATTGGATGGCATATACAAGTGATGTGGCTGTTAAAGCCTGTTCGCTAAGTCTAGCAACAAATATAGAATCAATGATATTATATAATGATTGTATAAGTAGTGATAACATCAATGGTATTGACATATTGAGTAATAGTTTATTCATAGGCATAGTCGCCATTTTATTTTCTTTCATATTATACCTCCCAGTGATTATGATATACCCAATTGATTTATAAGTCAAGGTACCTAAATAAATTTATTTATGCCAATTTGGAATCAATGCTTGACATTACAATTGTTGTAATGTTTATAATAAAAGCATTGAGGTGATTATTTTGGAAAACAATTTAACAAAAGGTAATGTTTTAAAAACCCTTATTTATTTTTCGTTACCATTTTTATTATCTTATTTTATGCAAACATTGTATGGTATGGCGGATTTATATATTATTGGTCAATTTAATAGTACGGCATCGACTACTGCTGTATCTATAGGTTCACAAATCATGCATATGATTACAGTTATCATTGTTGGTTTAGCTATGGGGACAACAGTTCTTATAGGACAAGCTGTAGGGGCTAGAAAGAGTGAGGATATTTCAACAATTATTGGCAATACGATCATTGTCTTTATGGGCTTTGCTGTAACATTAATGATTATTGTATTATTATGTATTAATCCAATTGTAAGTATTATGTCTACACCTACTGAAGCCATAGCTGGGACAAAACTTTATTTAACCATTTGTTTTATTGGTATTCCTTTTATTACTGCTTATAATTTGATTAGTTCTATTTTTAGAGGTTTAGGTGACTCTAAAAGTCCAATGTATTTTATCGCCATTGCCTACGTTGCTAATATTGTCTTTGATTATGTATTTATTGGTTATTTTCATTTAGATACAGCTGGAGCAGCCTTAGGAACAACACTTGCGCAAACATTAAGTGTGATTATCTCTCTTTCTATGATTATTAAAAGAAGAATGATTCATTTATCATTATCTGATTTAAAGATTCATCATGATACAATTAAAGACTTATTATCTATTGGGGTACCAGTAGCTTGTCAGGATGGTTTTATTCAAGTATCATTTTTGGTCATTACCATTATTGCCAATTGCAGAGGTTTAGATGTCGCTGCAGCGGTTGGCATTGTGGAAAAGATGATTACTTTTATGTTTTTAGTACCTTCATCTATGCTTTCGAGTGTTTCGGCTTTAGCAGCTCAAAATGTTGGTGCTAATGAACATATTCGTGCTTCACAAACGTTACGTTATGCTTGTACCATAGCATTTAGTTGGGGATTGTTGATGGTTATTATTATGCATTTCTTTTCATATCCACTTATTGGTATGTTTAGTGATAGTGAATCGGTGGTGACTTTGGGTTGTCAATATATGTCAGGATATGTTTGGGATTGTGTTTTTGCAGGTATTCATTTTAGCTTTAGTGGCTATTTTTGTGCTTATAATGTTTCGTTAATATCTTTTATTCATAATTCTATATCTATCATTTGTGTAAGAATACCTTTTGCCTATTTGTCAGCCATTTATTTTCCTAGTACTTTACTACCTATGGGATTAGCCTCAGCATCAGGGTCTTTGATTTCAGTTGTGATTTGTGTTGGTGTTTTCATTTATATGAAACGAAAGGGTAAGTTGAATGGACAAGTTGTATAAAATTGGTGAAGTTGCAAAAATGTATAATATCTCTACAAGCTTACTTCGACATTATGAAGAAGAAGGATTGCTTATACCACAATATATAGATGATAAAAATCATTATCGTTACTATGGCAATCAACAATTAGAAGTATTGAATACTATTTGTTCATTAAGGGCTTTAGATATAAGTATCAATGATATTAAAACTTACCTAGAAGGAAGAGACATTGATAAAATCAAACAAATGTTACAAAGCCAAAAAGAAATTGTACAACATAGGATGCAAGAATTACAAACCATTGAACAAAACATCGATCATCGTTTAGCTTTAATTGAAGATGCTCTGTCTTCTAAAATTGATACTATTGAAATCAAAGATATACCTTCTTGTACTCTAGCTTATGTTGAAAATACGATAACTCCACAAACATATCTAGATTTAGAAACATCTATTCGTGAACTTGAAAAATATCATAGTAAAACAAGTGTTTATTTAGGTAAAATAGGTATAAGTATTAATAAAGAACATCTTTTAAAACAACAATTTGATCAATATAATCGTGTCTTTATGATATTGGATGAAGATGAATATTATGATGGACCTACTATTAAAATAGAAAAAGAAACATGTATTACTTTAAGGTTCAAAGGTACACATAAAGATGCTAAAATATATTATGAAAAGTTATATCAATATATATTAGATAACCATTACACAATTGATGGCTTTTCTAAAGAAATTACCTATATCGATGAAGGCTTAACAGATAATGTAGACTTATATGTGACAGAAATACAAATACCTATCAAAGGAGAAAACCATCATGATTGAAAAACTTAATGATACCACCTTATTCACAACGACAGAGCTCGAAGTTATTCATTACATTAATCAACATATTGAAGACATACCTCATATGACAATCGGAAAACTCGCTCAAGAAGCTTATTCTTCCAATGCCACAATTATTAGAATATGTCACAAAGTTGGATGCAAAGGTTTTGTAGATTTTAAGCAACAACTTCTTAAAGAATTAGAATCTCAAAAATATTCAAAACAAACAATAGATTTCACTAAACCATTTTATCTTTATGATTCACCATTTGATACTATTAATCAATTATCACAATTATATAAGGAAAGTATTGATATTATTCATGCCTCACTTGACTCCAGACAATTAGATAGAATGGCTAAAACAATCATTGAATCCAATCGCTTATTTATCTATTCCATAGGTGATACGAATCTTACCGTTAGAAATTTTATGAATAAGCTACTAAAGATCAATATATATCCTATTTCGGCTACTGATAATCATGAAGAAATATATACAAGTCAAAATGTGCAAAAGAATGATTGTGTCTTATTTGTATCTTATAGTGGTTTATCCCATCATTATCTGGAATGTGCCAATATCATTAAACAAACACATTGTCCAATGATGCTTATAACGGCTAATACAAAAAGTCCATTAGTATCATTAGCTGATGAAATCATATTTATAGATGATAAAGAAAAAGATGAACGTATTGCGACATTTTACTCACAACTTGCATTTCAATATATATTAACGTTATTATATGCTTTAATTTATCGACGTGTAAAAAGAACTGAACTTTAAGTCTGGTTCTTTTGATTAATAATAGATATATATCAAACTTTGTTTTCAAAAATTTTTTGTTTTGTTTTATTTCTTCGACATTTTTAGTACAATAAAAGTATGGAAGGGAAGTGAAACAATTGATAGAGTTTCAAGAATTTAGAAATAGTGATGCTTTAACATTTGGCTTAAAAGTTGTCAACAAGATACAACAAAATCAATTAAAACCAGTACGTATTCGTGTGGTTTATGAAAATGATATTATCTTTCAGTATATGATGGATGGAAAAAAAGATGATAAATGGCTCAACAAGAAACAAAGAACAGTATTAGAAACAAAACATTCTTCATTATATGTATACGAGCATCAAGATGAATTTCAATTAGATGATAGTTATGCTATATGTGGCGGAGGCTATCCTTTAATAGTTAATGGAGAATTGAAAGGTGCTTTCATTGTTTCAGGTTTAAGACATGATGAAGATCATCAGTTAATAGTAGATGTATTAAAAGAGATGGAGGAAGAAAGATGAAATTAGGGATTTTAGGCACAGGTGTAATTGTTCAGGATGTATTGTCAATGATTAATAAGATTGGGATTGAAAAAATGGTATTGTTGTCTACAAAACGTAGTGAAGATAGAGCTAAGGATTTAGTAGAACAATATCATTTAGATGGCTATTATTTAGATTATGAGGAATTATTAAATAGTGATGTTGATACAATTTATATTGGTTTACCAAATTATTTACATTATGAATTTGGTAAAAAAGCTTTAGAACATCATAAACATGTGATTATGGAAAAACCATTTACTGCCAATACAAGAGAACTCAATGAGTTAATAAAAATTGCTAAAGAGAATCATTTAATTATGGTAGAAGCAGTCAATATTCATCATTTACCTATCTTTAAGAAATTAAAAGAGGAAATAAATAGAGTGGGGGATATTAAGATTATTAGTTTTAATTATAGTCAGTATTCTTCTCGATATGATCGATTTAAACAAGGTATTATTGAAAATGTGTTTGATTATCATAAAGCTGGTGGCGCTTTAATGGATTTGAATCTTTATAATTTACATGGTTTAGTAGGACTTGTTGGAAAACCTGATAAGATCAGTTATGTAGCGAATGTGGAAAGAGGTATTGATACTAGTGGTATTGTCACACTTGAATATCCTAGTTTTAAAGCTATATGTATTGGCGCTAAGGATTGTAAGGCCCCTTTGTCTTTAACGATTCAAGGTGATTTAGGAGCTATTTGCATGAATAAGCCTTTGAATTCATTAGATACGTTTACATTTGTCGATAATAAAGATCAAACTATTACTTTTGGTGAAAATATGAAGGAACATCGTTTGTATTATGAATTTGTAGAATTTAATCGTATTATTAATGAATTAGATTATGAAACAGCAGAGAAAATGATGGAAACAACAAAGATTGTAAGTGAAATTATTGAAGAAGCAAGAAAGCAAGCAGGGATTATATTTGATAATGATAAAATACTAGCATAAAGCTAGTATTTTAATGTTTTCACCCAATTTTGCAGTTCTATCTTAGATATGTTAGCATCTATTCTTTTGCCAGAGATAAACGTAGCGTTAGTACTTTCCTGTAATTTCTTTATAGTATTGCCTAAACCACTGCTGCCACTTGTCGCAAATACAACAATTTTCTTATCCTTTAAATCATAACTTTCCAAGAAAGTATTAATAATAGTAGGAGCTACATACCACCAAATAGGAAATCCTAAGAATATAATCTCATATTGATCCATATTATTTACAGTATTAAATATAGCTGGTCTAAAGCTAGGATTATCTTTCATCTCATAACTACTTCTACTCTTAGAATCCTGCCAATTTAAATCTGCACTTGTATATTTTTCTTCAGGTACAATTTCAAATAAATCACCATCAACAACTTTAACTAGTTTTTCTGCCACATTTTTGGTCGTACCAGTAGCAGAAAAATAAGCAACTAAAACTTTACTCATATTATTACCTCCTGTTTCTATTTTAGTTCTTTTTTAATGAATGTCCAATGCTTAATATTCATTATATATCATGCTTTAAAAGTATTATGAGAAATAAAATCTTTATGTTAGAATAAATATGAGGTGATGATACTATGATGGATGAATTCTTAAATGATATTTATACAACTGTTTATAAACAATGGATTATTGGTCACAATAGTCAAAATTATACATTAACTCAAGTTGATGAGGATACCATTTATATTGATACAGATTACTGTCATGGTGAAGTGAGTTTTTTTAATAATAATATTATTGCTTTAAGTGTTACCAATCTTACAAATGATAATACAGAATTCTTCTTACACTTTCAGATGCAGTCAATTAATCATGCAGTGGAATTATTCAATGAAATGATTGATGTTGTAAAAAAGTTAGTAAAAAAACCACAAAGAAAAGTTTTGTTAAGTTGTACAAGTGGTTTGACTACAACCTATTTTGCAGGACAATTAAATGAAGCTGTAAACATTCTTAATTTAGATTATAGCTTTGATGCCACTCCTTATGCTGATTTATATGATAAAGGTAGAGATTATGATATCATCTTATTAGCACCGCAAATTGCTTATTTACAACCTAAAGTACAGGAAGTCTTAAGAGATAAAATAGTTCTTCAAATACCTGCTTCTATGTTTGCAAAATATGATACAGGTGAAACTTTATCATTTATTCAAGAAGAAGAAAAGAATCATGAAGATTTTGATATACCTGAAATTAAGCCATTACTTTTAAAACGTGAGATTCATAATCAAAAGAATTTATTAGTTATATCTATCATTAGACTTCATAAATGTGTGAAAGTTGGTTATCGTATTTACTATAAAAATGAATTGATTCATGAAAATAAGGTTTGTAAACCAAATATTAATTTACATGATATTGGCGATATAATAGGAGCAGTATTGGCTGGATATGAGATTGATTGTATAGGTATTTCTATTCCTGGAATTATAGAAAATGGGAAATCAACCTCTCCTATTGATGATTTAAATGATACAGATGTTGTTGGCTATATTGAAGATAACTGTGGTATTCAAACGTTATTGTTTAATGATACTAATGCTGCAGCGATGGGTTATTATGCAACGCAGAATGAATATAGTACTTTATCATTATTATTTCAGCCTACCCCTGGATCACTTGGAGGTTTAGGTAGTATTTTTAATGGACAATTGATAGAAGGGCATCATCATATTGCAGGAGAATCAAAGTACTTACCTAATAGCTTAAGTGATGAACAAGTGCATTTATCTAAAACACCTGAAGGTTCTATTTGTGCAGCTGGTGAGGTGTTAAGAAGTGTGATAGGTGTTTTGGATCCAGAGTTAATAGTTGTTAAGTCTGATTTAATTTGTAATAGTCAGGATTTATATGATGAATTAAAGAAAACAATTCCAGAGAAATATTTACCTAAAATTGTCATTATTAAAGATTTGAATAGTTATAGTTTACTTGGTACCATGATTTTATGTGTTCAAGAATTGTTAAAAAAAGGCTAAGGGATTTCCTTAGCCTTTATATGTCCAACCATGATCATTATGATAAATCATCAACTTACTCATACCACCATCAACATTGATATTTTCACCTGTGATAAAACCAGCTTCATCACTACATAGAAATAATACAAGTGAGGCAATATCGGCAACATTACCGACACGTTTAACAGGATGTTGATTTTTATCTTCCACGCTTATTTCTTCGTCATCAACTAATATCCAACCAGGAGAAATACTATTCACTCTAGCTTTTCCTGCTAGTGAAATGGCTAAAGCATGAGTTAATGAAGACAATCCTCCTTTAGCTGCACTATAGCTTTCACTTTGTGGTTGTGACATACAAGCTCTGGTGGATGAAATATTGATGATACTTGCATTATCATTAAGATGATCTTTTAATAATTTCACAATCATAAATGGTGCTGTCACACCAACATTTAATGCATAATTGAATTCTTCATAACTGCATTCATCAATACCTTTAAAAATCGGTTTTGCATTATTAATAATATAATCGACATGTCCAAAGTCAGCAATAACCTTTTGGCAAAATTCTTCTAAACATGTGATATTTCCAACATCACCAGTAAAATACTCATTTTCATTGATATCAATTACCGCAATCTTAGCTCCTTTTTCTTTAAATGTATCTACAATACATTTCCCTATGCCATGAGCTCCACCAGTAACCACAACAACCTTGTCTTTAAAATCCATCCTATCATCCTTTCTTATTATTTGAGATCTTTCACTCCATTTTCTAATATTTCCATTTGTAATAATGTTTGATCATGGGTAATGATCTGATCTTTATGATTGACAATACATTCATAAATACCATCATATACACGACCATAATCTCCATTTACAGATGGAACTTTTTCTTCATGATAAACATGATTATCATCATAATAAGTTAATACACCATAATGTTCAGGTTTATCTATGCCAAAATCATCATTATCAGGCATATAAAATAATTTTAGATGTTCTTCCTGTCTATCTTTTGTTTGTTTAACAAACATCCCTTTTTTACCATATACGATAAAACTAGGCCTTTCTTTAATTCTAAAATAACTTGATTTCACTGATACTTTTAAACTTCCATAATATAAATCCAAATCAAAATAATCATTCATTCTTCCTGTTCCTAATATCTGTTTCACATCATAATGAATATTATCAGGTTTACCAAAATAAGAAATGACTTGATCTAAGGTATGACAACCATGACCATATAAAAATGAAAAAGCAGGATCAAAGTAATGAACACCTTCAGGAACCTCGGGACGATAATAATCATAATGCATCTCTACTTCTAGTAAATCACCTAATACACCTGATTCAATAACCTTTTGTACTGTTAAAAAATCACTATCATATCTTCTGTTTTGATATGAGGAACAATATAAGTTAAGACTATCCGCTAAAGCAAAAATTTCTTTTGCTTGTTCGCTTGTTTCCATAAATGGCTTTTCCACCAAACAATGTTTATGAGCATTTAATACTTTTTTTGCATACTCATAATGTAAATGATGAGTTGTACATATAACTACCATATCAATATCAGGATCATTTAAAATATCATCAACATTTTCAGTATATTGAACACCATCAATTTTAGACCAAATATCATGTCTTACATGAATATCAAAAATACTCTTAACAATAAACTTATCCTTTCTTTGTGTAATAAATGGTAAATGATAGCGATTAGCACTCTTACCATTGCCAATATAACCAACAACTAACTTATTATCAATCATTTTATCTTTCCTCCTTAGCTATATTCTACTTTATATTCATTAAAAAGGAATAAATGATGACAAAGTTGGAAATAAAGTTCGCATATTGTAGATTTATAAATAGGAATAATTAAACTTAAAGTTCAATTTCACTTTGTAATGTTGTTAAAAAATACTTACTCGCTTTATTAAAGACTTGATATTTTTTCCATACAACTGATAAACTAACTTCTAAAGATGGTTTTAATGGTTTGAAACATAAATCAGTATTGGTTGTATTAATCAGACGATCTAAACCTATCACATAACCAATACCTTCTTCGACCATTAATGAAGCATTGTATATTAAATTATAGGTTGCTACAATATTCATTTCATTGATATCTTCATTAAGCCAAGTTGCTATATTATCACTTTGCATATCCTGTCTGGATAAAATCAATGGTTTATCTTTTAAATCATCAATGGTTATATAATCTTTAGATGCTAAAGGAGAATCTGTTCTCATTAATACACCACAAACATCCTTGTAAGGTAATTCTAAGAAATTATAATTATTCATTTTGCCAGTATTAACTAATACGCCAAAATCAATGAGACCTTTATTCAACTTATCAAGAACATCTTCTTTATAATCACTTTCAATATGAAATTTAATCAAGGGATGCTGTTTTTGCACTTGCTTGATGACTTTTGTAATAATACGCATACCTTCAGTTTCCCCACAACCTATATAAACATCACCTGAAATATGTTGATCACTTGTCGCAATCTCCATCTCAGTCTTATCAACTAATTCAATAATCTCTTCAGCACGTTTTCTTAAAATCATACCCTCTTCTGTTAATTCTATTTTACGTGTTCCTCTAATAAATAATATCTTTCCCAATTCATCTTCCAAATCCTTCATTTGTCTTGATAAAGTTGGTTGGGTAATATGTAAAAATTCAGCTGCGCCTGATATTGTTTCTTCTCTAGCAATCGCTAAAAAGTATTGTAATACTCTTATTTCCATGTGAGTCACCTCTTTATCATTGTACATATTTTTTTAAATATTTCAATTATTTAAAAGAAGATGTATAATATTTTGGGGAGGAATTTTATGACTAAGTTAATAATGACATTTCATATTCATATTGATGATATAATGAGAATGGAAGCTGATTATACAAAAGTTACTATTATCCCATTTTCTGGTTATGTTGAATCAGATTTATTTACTGGCACTATTGTGCCAGGAGCTGTGGATGTCCAAACAACAAATACTACAGGTGTTAGACATATGCAAGCAAAGTATATGTTTAAGGGGTATGATAAAAATCATAAAGAATGTTTTTTATATGTCGAAAATAATGGTTATTTTGAAAAGAATCATCATCCGTCATCTTTTGAAGCTTGTCCAAAGTTTATGAGTGATAATAAAGAATTACATCAATATTTATCACAAAACCGTTTTAAAGCAGAAGGATGTAATACAAAGGATGAATTATTAATAAAGATATATGATGTTATAGGAGAGTAGTATGAATGTTTTAAAGAGAGATGTTGATTTGATAAATGGACCAATATTACAATCACTATTGATATTTATGATACCACTTTTGATATCCAATATATTCCAGCAATTATATAATACATGTGATACCATGATTGTTGGGAATATTTTAGGTGATGTTTCTTTAGCCGCTATTGGTTCATGTACGTCTATATATGATTTATTGGTTGGTTTTGCATTAGGTATTGGTAATGGTTTGGCTATTGTGGCTGCGAGAAGTTTTGGCTCTAGCGATGAAACGTTGCTCAAAAAATCTGTCGCCAGTTCATTAGTAATCGGAATTGTTTCTTCAATAGTTATTAGTATTTTAGGTAGTTTGATTTTATACCCATTATTACAGTTGTTAGATACACCAGTTAAAATTATAGATGAAGCTTATAGTTATATTTCACTCATAGTTATATTTATAGTTGTTATGTTTGGATATAATTTGTGTGCAGCTATGATGAGAGCTATTGGTAATAGTTTTATACCACTCGTATTTTTGATCATTTCATCATTATTAAATATTGGTTTAGATTTATTATTTATTGGTAGTTTTAATATGGGGATTAGAGGAGCTGCTATCGCAACAGTAATTGCACAAGGTGTTTCGGTTATCCTTTGTGTGATTTATATATTAAAGAAAGTGCCTATTTTGATACCAAGTAAGAAACATTTTGTTTATGATAAAGATCTTTATAGAGAATTAATTACTCAAGGTTTTTCCATGGGTTTTATGAGTTCAATTGTTTCTGTAGCCTCTGTGATATTACAATATGGTATTAATAATTTGGGATATCTCATTATTGCCGGCCATACTGCTGCTAGAAAGCTATATATGTTTTTTAATTTGCCTTTTACGTCTATGGGATTGGCTGTGTCTACTTTTGTTTCGCAAAATAAAGGGGCTAATAATGTTGAACGTATAAAAAAAGGCATTAAAGTTGCTTATCTTTATGATGTTGTTTTGGCAGGTGTTGTGACGATTATATTATGGTTTGGTGCTCGTAGTTTGGTACAATGGATTTCTGGATCGAGTGAGTCAGTTGTTTTAGAAAATGCGACATTATATCTTAGAGTAGTAGGTCCATTTTATGCCGTGTTAGGCGTTTTAATGCAGACGAGGTATGCACTGCAGGGTATTGGTCAAAAGATGTTGCCACTTATTTCTAGTTGTATTGAATTAGTAGGTAAGATTATATTTGTATTGATATTTATACCTATGTTTGGTTATTTAGCAGTTATTTTTTGTGAACCAGTGATTTGGTGCTTTATGTGTGTACAACTTGTTTATAGTTTTTATACGAATGATTATATTAGAGGAAAAATATGAATTTTGATGAAAAGGAGAACGTATGATTGTATTAAATGTATTTTATAGTGGTGAATATGTTAAGGATTATGTTATGGAAATGGAAAACTCCTTAGTTGATAAGGTTAAAGAGGAAGAGGGTAATATCACATATGATTTTTATCAATCAGTAAGCAATCCTAATGAAGTATTATTAGTGGAGATTTGGAGTAATCAAGAAACAATGAATCAACATCAAATTTCAGATAATATGATAAAAATAAAAGAACTAAAACAAAAATATCAATTAAATACAAGAATCGAAAAATATATCAAGGAGGAGCGACAATGAGAGATGATTTTTTGTGGGGTGGTGCTACAGCTGCCAATCAGTATGAAGGTGGTTATTTAGAAGGTGGTAAAGGTTTAAGTATTGCCGATGTAGAAAGAGGCGCAAGACATGGTGTAAAGCGTCAAATTGATGATGAGATTGTGGAAGGGGCTTTATATCCAAGTCACGAAGCAACAGATTTTTATCATCATTATAAGGAAGATATTGCTTTATTTGCAGAGATGGGATTTAAGTGTTTCCGTATGTCTATTGCCTGGACTAGAATATTCCCTAGAGGTGATGAAGAGGAACCTAATGAAGAAGGTTTAAAATTCTATGATAGTGTTTTTGATGAATTACATAAATATGGTATTGAACCAGTTGTAACATTATCACATTATGAAACACCATTAACTTTAGTTAAAGAATATGGTTCATGGCGAAATAGAAAATTAGTCGATTTCTTTGAAAGATATGCCAAAGTATGTTTTAAAAGATATAAAGGTAAAGTCAAATATTGGATGACATTTAACGAAATCAATGCAACGATGAGAATTGAAAGACCTTGGCATCAAGCAGGATTAATTTTTGCTGAAGGTGAGGATGCCAATCAAACAGTAGTTCAAGCATCTCATCATATGTTTGTCGCAAGTGCGAAAGCTGTACTTGCTGGTCATGAAATAGATCCTGAAAACAAGATTGGATGTATGTTATTAGTACCTGAAACATATGCAGCTACTTGTGCACCTGAAGATCAAGTTGCTATGCGTGAAAAAATGTTATCATTATATTACTATGGTGATGTTCATGTTAGAGGTTATTATAGTAATACTTGTACAGCTATGTGGAAGAGATTGAATGCGCACGGCCCAGATATGGAAGAAGGAGACGAAGATATTATTAAAGCTAGTAAGGTTGATTATATTGGTTTTAGTTATTATTTTTCTTCTATTGAAGGAGGTAACGCTGAACAAATTGAAGGTAATGTTATTAGTGGTGGTAGAAATCCATATTTAAAGATTACTGATTGGGGATGGCAGATTGATTCTGTAGGTTTACGTACTACTTTAAATAAGCTCTATGATAGATATCAAGTACCTTTATTTATTGTGGAAAATGGTATGGGCGCTAAAGATATTGTTGAAGAGGATGGCTCAATCCACGATCCATATAGAATTAAATATTTACAAGATCATATTGCCCAAATTCAATTAGCTATTACTGATGGTGCTGAAATGATGGGATATTGCCCATGGTCTGCAATTGACTTAATCTCTACTCATGAAGGTATGGTTAAGAGATATGGATTTATCTATGTTGATAGAGAAGAATTTGATCTTAAGACTTTAGATAGATATAGAAAAGATTCATTCTATTGGTATAAGAAAGTTATTGCATCTAATGGTGCTGATTTATCAGACTAACGAAGAGATAAACTCTTCGTTTTTTCTTGAAAACACTTTCATTATCATATAGAATAGAGATATACGAGGAGGAAATATAAGAAATGTTACACAAAACTTTAAAACCATTCCCTGATAACTTTTTATGGGGAGCAAGTACATCTGCTTATCAAGTAGAAGGGGCTAATTTAGAAGATGGCAAAGGACCATCATGCCAGGATGTTAAAACTGTACCTGAAGGAACTTCTGATTTAACTGTTTGTGCCGATCAATATCATAGATATAAAGAAGATATTGCTTTAATGGCAGAAATGGGCTTTAAAACATATCGTTTTTCAATTGCCTGGTCAAGAATCATTCCTGAAGGAACAGGCGCTATTAATCCAAAAGGTATTGAATACTATAACAATGTTATTAATGAATGCTTGAAATATAACATTGAACCATTAGTAACCATGTTCCACTTTGATATGCCTGCTGCATTAGATAAACGCGGATCTTGGTCTAATAGAGATTCTGTTGACTGGTTTGTTAATTTTGCGAAAGTTATGTTTGAAAACTTTGGTGATCGTGTAAAATATTGGTTAACTATCAATGAACAAAATGTTTTAACATTATCAGGACCAGTTATTGGTACTTTACATTTACCTGAAAACTGTGAAAACGTCATGAAAGAAATTTATCAGCAAAATCATCATATGTTAGTAGCGCAAGCTAAAGCTATGGCATTATGTCACGAAATGTTACCAAATGCTAAAATAGGACCTGCACCAAATATTTCATTAGTTTATCCTGCAACTTGTAAACCTGAAGATGTTTTAGCTGCTCAAAACTATAATGCAGTTAGAAACTGGTTATACTTAGATATGGCTGTTTATGGTGTTTACAACAACTTAGTATGGGCTTACTTAGAAGAAAATGATGCCACTCCTGAATTTGTCGAAGGTGACGCCGAAGCATTAAAGAATGGTCATCCTGATTTTATTGGTTTTAACTATTACAATACAGGAACAGTTGAAGCAAGCGATGGTACAGAAGTATCTGATCCAGGTGCTGATCAACAAACTGCTCGTGGTGAAGCTGGTTTCTATAAAGGTTATAAGAACCCTTATTTACCAACAACAGAATTCGGCTGGGAAATTGACCCACAAGGTTTCAGAGCAACAATCCGTGAAATGTATTCAAGATATCGTTTACCAATGATTGTTACAGAAAATGGTTTAGGTGCTTATGATACATTAACTGAAGACGGTAAAGTTCATGATCAATATAGAATCAAATATTATCAAGATCATATTTCTCAAGTACAATTAGCTATTAGTGATGGTGCTGAAATGTTAGGATATTGTCCATGGTCTGCTGTTGATTTGATTTCTACTCATGAAGGTATGGTTAAGAGATATGGATTTATCTATGTTGATAGAGAAGAATTTGATCTTAAGACTTTAGATAGATATAGAAAAGATTCATTCTATTGGTATAAGAAAGTTATTGCATCTAATGGTGCTGATTTATCAGATTAGAAGAGTTAAACTCTTCTTTTTGTTTGTTATATGATATAATACTTTGGGGTGACTAAGATGATTGAATTTAAAGATTATAGTGATAAAGATATAGAACTTATGAAAGATGCCTGGAATGATGTGTTAGAAGATGGTGTAGCTTTCCCAGGATTAGATTTATATACGAAAGATTCATTTAAAGAATATCTTCTCCAACAATCCAAAGTAACTTGCATGGTTGATTTTGATGTATTATTAGGTTATTATATTATTCATCCGAATAATATTGGCCGATGCTCACACATAGCTAATGCTTCTTATGTGATGTTAAAGCCAAGTAGAGGAAAACATTTAGGTAAAACATTAGTTAAACAATCATTGATAGATGCTAAGAATTTAGGTTTTAAAGGAATGCAATATAATGCTGTGGTTGCTAACAATGAAAAAGCTTTACATATTTATGATAGCTTAGGATTTATAAGAGTGGGTATCATACCAAAAGGCTTCTTGTTGAAAAATGGTACCTATAGCGATATGTATGTCATGTATAAGGGATTAGATGATATCTAATCCTTTTCATTTATAAAATCAATACCATTTTTTTAGATTATATGTTATATTGTTGTAAGAAGGTGATCCTATGAAAAGAATAATAATATGTATATTAAGCTTGTTGATATTATTAGGTTGCTCATCGACTGAAGCAGCAACAACCTTAGAAATTACAGGAATTGTAGAAATAGAATATGAAGAGTTAATACAAAATTTAAATTCAAATGTTAAATTCTTATTATATATTG
Organism: Erysipelotrichaceae bacterium; assembly: GCA_021201655.1. GTDB lineage: Bacteria > Bacillota_I > Bacilli_A > Erysipelotrichales > Coprobacillaceae > JAJQDJ01. The sequence continues at coordinate 20,537 of JAJQEL010000052.1, forward strand.
GTAGACCTGATTGTGGTGATTGTCAAACATTCTATCCTTATTTAGAGGAATATATTGAAGAACACGAGGGTACAGGTATTTATTATCTTAATATTAAAGCATTTAGAGATGCTGCTAAAGCTGACGGGGCCAGTGATGAGGAAATTGAATTTTATGAAAATCTCTATACTGAACTGAATTTTGATTGGACACCTACCATTCATGTTGTCGAAAACGGTCAATTTACAGCTACATACCAATATTTAGATGAAGACTATTATGAAATAGAAGATAGAGAAGAACAAATACAACGTAAACAGGAATTCTTAGATGAATTTGAAACGTTTATGGATGATTACTTTAAGGAGGCATGACAATGAAAAAATGTCCAAGATGTGGCAAAGAAATCCACGAAGGTGAAAAATATTGCCTTCATTGTGGTTTAGATTTAGAAAGTGGTTATAAAAAGCCAAGAAGAGGTGGAAAATTAGGCTTGTATGGACCTTGGATACTTATATTTATTGGTATATTTGGTATCATGTTTTATCAGGCTTTTAATGCAACAACTTCTATTATCTCTTCAACAACTGAAACAAGTGCTTTAGAAGATATATCAGAAGATAGTGCTACGTATATCCTGGATAGTTATGATACGCTTGCTGATTTTCAAAATGCTTATAGTAATGCTAGTGATTATGTGAGTGATATTGTAGCTTATGAAGAAACATTAAGCGATTATACATTAAATAAAGTATATTCTATTACTGTCTATGATAATTATAATATTGCTTTTGAACTTGATTATTCAGTTATCATCAATGATAACTTAACATTAAAAATAAATAGAAGTTATGATCGTGCACATAGTTATAATGATGAAACCATTACTTTAAAGAAAACAGGTTTATCATCATTTGATGAATTATTACTCACTGCAGATGAATTAGCCATTATTCAAAAATATCATAGTGATACATCCACAATAGAAACCATGATAAGTAATATCACTGCTAGAGAAGAAGAATTTGAAAGCAAAAAAGAAACATTAGGACATTATGGTTTGGGTGAATATGAAGATGGATCTTCATATGTTATCCATCGTAATGGTACTAGTTACTATATAATTGTCAAAGATGGCTTTACAGCTGATGATTATATTTCTTAAGAGGTTAACACCTCTTTTTAATTTGCTTGAGTGCTGTATATTTGCATACGCTAGTTATGGGATTATTTTCATTTAAATGATCAATGTTTTGTATCATTTGAGCTTTAATTTCTTGAGGTAATGGTATATCTTTAATAATAGTATTTTGATATAATTTTTCTAATCTAGGACTAGATGTTAATCTTTCATTTTGCTTAGTTGCTTCAATAATTTCTAAATTTATATGATATATAAACTTATCTTCATTCATTTGCGAGAATCGTTCAATCATTTTTACTTTCTTAATAATATCTTGAACAAATCTGGCAATTTCAGCTTCTAAACTTATATTTTTTGCAGGAACTTTCGCAAATACATCTTTTAGTTCATTATCTAATTCTTTGGTAATTTGAATATGGCATTCATCTATTTGATATTCAATAATCGTTCTAGCTAAATCTTCATCACTTATCAATATTCCTTTATCCTCTAAATATTGATGTAATACTTTCTTACCTGCTTCACCATAAACAGGAAAATAACAACTACTTAAACATGTAAGTACTTCAGCTTTATCTTCATAAGCATTTAATACACGTGCAAGTCTACCTGCTAAAGTTCTTGCGGATAGTTGATAAGGCATTTCACTTATATGATTTCCATAATCAAACTTTGATTGTAATGATTTGTATATCGGCATAAATGAAATCAATGTATTCAATTCTTCATAATATTCTTGTAATTCTTTGTCCATGGATATTCCTCCTGTTATTATCAAAATAGTATCAAATCTTTTTTATTAAGTAAAGTTCATAAACTTTATGAGAATTATTTTATTGGCTTTAATTTTTTGTTATAATGTCTAGGAGGTGGCTTATGTTATTATTTAGTGATTTAGATGGTACTTTAATTGATGAACATCAACAATTATCAGATATCAATAGACAAAAAATGTATCAACTACAAGATAATGGTCATCAGATTGTTATATGTACAGGTAGAAATATACTAGAAATGATACCAACTATTCAAATGTTAGATTTACCATTTGACTATCTAGTTTTAAACAATGGTGCGCATATCTTAAATCAACAATTAGAAACGCTCTATGAAAAAGTCATTGATAAGAATATTGGAATTGATATACTAAATCATACAATGACTTATCAACATATGTGGTCATACTTTAGCGATGGTCATATTAACTTAGCGTATAAAGATGGTATCACTTATGATCATGCAATTATTGGACAACCACCTATTGATAAAGATTATAAACAAGCATATCAAAAAGTTGATCATTATCAAATCATATGTTTTAATCAAGATAATCATCAAATAGATGAAGCGCAAATATGTTATGATTATGTTATGAATCATTATAGTGATTATGTAGAAGCTTATTTTAATACATACTTTGTGGATGTTGTACCAAAAGGATGCTCTAAGGGTCATGGTATGAAAGAATTATTAAATATCATTGATTATCATGGTGATACATATGCGATAGGTGATTCATATAATGATATACCTATGTTACAACAAGCCACTTATGGTTATACATTTGATAAAGTTAATCAAGATATACAAAAACATGCTTATAAAATTATTCATGATTTTTATAAAATCATAGATGATATGTTAGGGGGAATATAAATGAGCTGGCAAGATAAATTAAGAAACGTGGAACCTTATGTTGCAGGGGAACAACCAAAGATTGATAACCTCATTAAACTTAATACAAATGAAAATCCCTATAGTCCAGGATTAAAGGTTAAACAAGCAATTAGTGATTTTAATAGTGATAAATTAAATTTATATCCAAATGCTGATGCTGATGAATTAAAACATGCATTAGCTTTATATCATCAATTAGATGATCATCAAATTTTTATTGGTAATGGTTCTGATGAGGTATTAGCTTTAACCTTTTTAACATGTTTTAATGGTACTGATCCATTATTATTTCCCGATATTACTTATTCATTCTATCCAGTATATTGTGAATTATATGGGATTGATTATAAAGAAATATCTTTAAATGATAACTTTGAAATAGTTAAGGAAGATTATTATCAACCTAATTGTGGTATTATTTTCCCTAATCCTAATGCTCCTACAGGTAATTTGGTAAGTATTGATTTTATTGAAGATATTTTAAAAAATAATACTGATAGTATTGTAGTGATAGATGAAGCTTATATAGATTTTGGCGGTGAAAGTGCTAAAGAATTATTAAAGAAGTATGATAATTTATTAATTATTCAAACATTCTCTAAGTTTAGATCTTTAGCAGGTATTCGTCTAGGTGTAGCTTTAGGTAATAGAGAGATTATTTCTAAGTTATATGATGTGAAGAATTCTTTTAACTCTTATCCAATTGATCGTTTGGCTCAGGTGATTGGTAAAGCAAGTGTTGAAGATAGTAATTATATTAAAGAAAATGCCAAAAAGATTATCAATACTAGAGAATATACAAAGACTGAATTGAAGAAATTAGGATTTATGATGACAGATTCTTATTCTAACTTTATCTTTGTTAAACATCCTGATTACGATGCTAATGTACTTTTTAAACAGCTAAGAGAAAACAAAATATTAGTGAGACATTTTTCTAAAGATAGAATAGATCAATATTTACGTATTACCATTGGTACTAAGCAACAAATGGAAACATTAGTAGAAACATTAAAGAAGATATTATAAAAAGCAATTCGTTACGAATTGCTTTCTTTAATATCTCCTTTTTGATAGCATAGAAGTAATTGATTAAGATCTTCTAGTTGAAGTTGAAGTTTTTTTCCTACATCACAATTTCTATTTTTGATACGTGGAAATGTTTCAATAATTTCTACTTCAGGTGTTAAACACATAAGTCCTTGCTTTACTAAAATATTGTATGGTTGATGCTTGGCCAGTTGTATATGTTGTGAATCATAGATAAGCGTATATCCTGAAATACCTGTTTTTTCATGATAGGCTTTGGATAATCCACCATCTATAACATATAAACGTCCATTAGCTTTTATCGGACTTTCACCATTTTTTATTTTAACTGGCACATGACCATTAATGATATGTCCATCCTTTATACCAAAATTATGTAAAATCATTTGACATGTTTCTTCTTTTTGACTCCATATATAATAAGGATTCATCATTTCCTGACATAATTCTGGACTGTCAAGAAAATATTTTTCAAATATGCATAATTTACTTTTACCAAATAAAGGAGAAAAATCTGATCCCCATAAAAAATACATCATGTCAATGGCTTCATTATCATGATTGAAATAGGCATTAATAATGATTTCTTCAATTTTATCCAATAGTGCTTTACCTTTTAGTTTTTGATGATTAATGTTTATTTCTTGAAATTTTCCTTTTTCATTCATAGGAATACAACCGTGAAACAATAAATTATTATTCATGATGGTATACATTTGACCATTTTGATATAGATATTTTATATGTTCGTGAAGATGTTTGCTATGTATAAAAGACGATTTTAAACTATTCATAACTTCTTTTTCTTCTTGAGTTAATTCTAATGGGGATAATGGATTGACGGTTGGTAAATTTGTATCTTTAAGATAATATTTTATATCTTGATGTATTAATGAATAGTCATTAAATTGAATATGTGTTAACCAATTATAGTGATGATACATAGGATATTTTTCGATAAGTTGTCCTTCTAACTTAAGTTGAATGATGGTGATAGCTTTATGCATTTTGGCAATAATATGAGGACTTACATAATCAAAGTAGTTTGTATCATATTGATAAGGTAAGAAAGAAGTACATGAATCATCTTTATAGGTTATTTTGGCAAAATCACATAATGCCCTTAGGTTTATGCCATAACCATTTTCTAGTAAATCCAAATTATTATAATTGAGAGATATGCGTATAACATTAGCGATTAATGCCTGATTGCCACAAGCTGCACCCATCCATGAAACATCATGATTACCCCATTGGATATCAACTTGATTGTATTTCATGAGTTCATCTATAATGAAATCTGGTCTCGGACCTCTATCAAAAATATCACCAATAATATGTATATGATCAATACAAATATTTTTAATGAATTGACATAATGCCTGAATCAAAGGAACAGCTTGATTGATAGATAAAATCATTTGAATCATATCATGATAATATTCATTGATATATGAATTATCATGGAAACAAAGGAGCTCTTCAATAATGGTAACATATTCTAAAGGAATCTTTTTTCTTATTTTAGATTGCGTATATTTAGCTGAACAAAATTTAGCAATGGCTATAAGATAATTGATTAATTGTTCATAATCTTCTTTAGGATACGAAGCTAGATGTTCTTTTGGATAATAAATAACATGAGCTAACTTTTGTCTTTGTATTTCTGTTAATTCATCACTATATAATAAATCAATTTTATTTTTAATAACACCCGAAGCACTATGAAGTAGATGATTAAATGCATCATATTCACCATGTAAGTCGCTAAAAAAGAATTCTGTACCTTTAGGGAGGGTTAAAATAGTACTTATATTAATCATTTCTTTTTTAACTTCTTGAATGTTGGGATATTCTTTTGATAATAATTGTAAATATTTGTTAGTGTTCATTTATTCAAATGGATAAATCATGCCCCATTGTTTTCTTATCTTAGTTAGAGTATCCATCACATCTCTAATATATTGAAGATTTTGTTTTCCATCATGATTATTAACATAATTTTCCATATCCTGAACTTCATAATCTAGAGCTAATGCGTTTTCACCTAATTCAATTGTTTCAATATGTCCATCATCTGTATAGGTAATGGTAGCTTTATCAGCACGAGGATAATTATTAATTTCGATATAACCTTTTTCACCTGCGATAACACCACGTTTTGGCTGCTTTGCGCGCATTGTTAAAGCCATGACAGCCATTTGTCCTTCGGGATTTCTTAAGATGATACCTGATGTTTCATCTACACCTGTTTCAAAATAGTTGGCAGTTGTTAGAATGGTATCAGGTCTACTACTCATAAAATATCTCGCAAAACTTGTCGCATAAACACCAATATCTAATAAAGCACCACCAGCTAATTCTTTAGAAAAGAAACGATTTGTCACATCATATTCTTTACAGCTGCCAAAATTAACTTGTACCATTTTCACTTCACCGATAGTACCATTATCAACAATTTCTTTTAATTTCTTATATAAAGGCATATGGAATAGAGTGACACCATCACAAATAACTAAATCTTTTTCTTTGGCAATTTCTACTGCTTCTTCTAATTGATTGGAATTTACTGTAATAGCTTTCTCACAAAAAACATGCTTACCCTTGTTTAAAGCTTTAATAAGAAATTCATAATGTAAATTATGAGGTGTTGCTATATAAACAATATCTACATTTTCATCATCAATCATTTCATCAGCACTACCATAAGCTTTTGTAACATTAAACTCTTTTTGATACTTTTGTGCTCCTGATAAAGTGACATCGCTTACGGCATAGATCTCACCATGGACTCTATTTAAAGCATCACCCATTTCATGAGCAATCCATCCTGTTCCTAAAATACCCCAATTTAATTTTTTCATTGAAATTTCTCCTTTTCTATTTTTCTTATATGATCTTCATCCACTGATAATACAAAACTTACTTTATCAACAAATAATGAAGTATCAACAATACCAGTTATATGTTTTAAATCATGATCTAATTGTTTTATATCATTTACTTCTTCAAATATTGCTTCCATAATAATATTTCCATTATCACTTATAGTATATCCATCTTTAGCACTACTGGTACGATAAGATATTTGGCCACCTAATTGTTTTATTTCTTGAATTACATAGAAACGTGCATCTAATAGTACTTCTAATGTCACAGGATGATGGAAAGGTAATTTTTCAAAAAACTTGCTTTCATCTACCAATAATACATATTGTTTAGCAAGAGATGCAATAATCTTTTCTTGAGTGTGGATAGCTCCATTGGATTTTAAAGCGTTAAGATTCAAATCCACTTCATCGCATCCATCAAAAGCGATATCAATATGATCAACCATGTAGGTAGGTAATACCTGGATATGATTAGTTAAACAAAGATTAGCAGTTGTAAGAGAAGGCGTTACAACTTTAATATTTAACTTGTTATCATGAATATATTGAATAAGATAACCAATTGTACTTCCTCCTCCAAGTCCTACTATCATATCATCATGAATATATTTTAATGCCTCATAAGCACATTTCTTTTTCATGATTTATTCTCCTGCAAAGGTTTCTTTAAAAATGATAGGACAAGACATCCTGCAATAGCACCAATTAAGATGGCTAAGGCATATAATAATGGATTACCAATTGTTGGTAAGACAAAGATACCGCCATGAGGTGCTCTTAATGTACATCCAAAGAACATAGATAAACCACCAGCAATACCAGAACCAATAATACAAGAAGGTATAACTCTTAAAGGATCTTTAGCTGCGAAAGGGATAGCACCTTCAGAGATAAATGATAATCCCATAATATAATTAATAAGACCTGAATTCCTTTCCTCTTGAGTCCATCTATTTTTAAAGAAAGTTGTACTTAGAGCGATTGCAAGGGGAGGAATCATACCACCAGCCATAACTGCTGCCATAATTTCATAGTTTCCTTCGGCTAATTGAGAAGTCGCAAACACATATGATGCTTTATTAATAGGACCACCCATATCTGTTGATTGCATACCTGCAACAATAATACCTAATAATATCTTACTTGTACCACCCATACTATTAAGCATATTACTTAAAGCTGTATTAATAGCACCCACAAAAGGATTAATAAAACATGTAATAATTGATATTAATAAAATGCCTAGAACAGGATAAATAAGAATAGGTTTTACACTTTCTAATGCTTTTGGTAACTTAGAGAATGCTTTCTTTAATAATAAAACAAGATAACCTGCAATAAAACCAGCTAAAAGCGCACCTAGGAAACCTGAATTAACATCCCCACCAGCAGGATTGGCAAATGTGCTTCCCATTTTAGCAATAAGACCACCAACAAAACCGACAGCAAAACCTGGTCTATCAGCAATGGACATTGCAATATAGGCTGCTAATACCGGAAGCATCATACCAAATGCCTGATCACCTACGGTTTTTAAAAATGCAGCTATTGGTGTATTGGATCCGAAATTTGATGGATCAATAGAATAGTCATCAAAGAGGAAAGCTAAAGCAATTAAAATACCTCCACCAATAACAAATGGTAACATATGACTTACGCCATTCATTAAGTGCTTATATATTTCGTGACCAATACCTTCGCCACTTTCATTATCATTAGAAACATTATCGCCATTATGATGATATATTGGAACTTCTTTATTAATAATCTTATTGATAAGTTCTTCGGGCTTTTGAATGCCTTGAGTAACACTTACAGATAAAACGGGTTTACCATCAAATCTGGACATATCAACATTTTTATCAGCTGCAATAATAATACCATCAGCATCTTTAATTTCCTGACTCGTTAAAACATTTTGAGCACCATCTGCACCTTGTGTTTCAGCTTTTAGAGGATAACCCATATCTAAACCAGCTTTTGTAAGATTTTCGGCTGCCATAAAAGTATGGGCAATACCTGTTGGACAAGCAGTAACAGCTAAAACACGATAGGATGTTTCAATAACTTGATTTTCATTATCTTTTTTTGTTTCTTCCTTATCAATAATCTGTAAGAATTCTTTTACTGTTTTTGCCTCAATTAATGCTTTTCTAAAATCTTCATTCAATAATAATGTTGATAATTTAGCTAATGCCTGTAAATGCAGATTATTGCTTTCTTCTGGCGCGGCAATCATAAATGCTAAATAGACAGGCTGTCCGTCCATTGATTCATAATCAACACCATTTTTTATAGTAATTGCAGATAAACCAGCTTTTTTAACTGCTTTAACCTGTGCATGTGGTATAGCAATACCATCTCCAATTGCTGTTGTGCTTAAAGCTTCTCTTTCTAAAACGCCTTCTTTATAAGCTTTCTTGTCGTCAATTTTACCTGATTGATACATTAAATCAACTAAACAATCAATTGTCTCATCTTTATTTGAAACATTAACATTTAATGCAATACTTTTTTCATCTAATAATTCTGTAATTCTCATTATTTTTCTCCTCTCATTAAACTTATAATTTCTTCTCTTTTTGCTAGGCCATAACTAAATGCTGTTGCACTCCCACAAGCTGTAGCTTGAACTAAAATCTCTTTATAATTCTTATCTTCTAAATATCCTGCTACAAAGCCAGCTACCATGGAATCTCCGGCACCCACCGAATTTTTGACTTTTCCTTTAAAAACGCCATAAGTATGAACTTCACTGTTTTCATCAATCAATAAAGATCCATCTTTAGACATTGAGATCAAAACATTTTTTGCTCCCATGAATTGAAGCTTTCTAGCATAATGTTCAATGTCTTTCAGTGAATGAATTTCTACCTGGAATATCTCTGCTAATTCATGATGATTAGGCTTAATAAGTAACGGATGATACTTTAATGTACTCATGAGTAACTCACCTGTAGCATCAATTACAACCTTGATATCTTTTTGACTGACAAATGCTAGAATATCTTCATAAATATTTGTTGATAATCCGCGGGGAATACTACCTGATATAATCAGTAAGTCATCTTTTTTTAAACAACTTAATTGTTCATATAATTGTTTTATATCAGTTTCTTGAATAATCGGACCTAAACCATTTAATTCAGTTTCTGAAGAACTATGGATTTTCACATTAATACGTGTCATACCTTCTTTAACTTCTATGAAATTTTCTTTCAAGCCATAATTCTCTTTGACTGTTTTTTTAATTTCAATCCTGTAAAATCAGCAATGAAACCTAAACAGCAACTCTCATACCCTAATTCTTTAAGAATGAAAGAAACATTAATGCCTTTGCCTCCACAAAATAGATTTTCATTTTCCACACGATTTACCTGGCCATCTTTAAAATCTTTGAGATTTACAACATAATCTAAAGCTGGATTCATCGTTAAAGTGAATATCATTTTCACACCTTCTTTATACACGAAAATTTATTTCATATATAATATATCATGATACGATAATTTCGTCAATAAAAAATATAAGAAAACTTATTTCATAATCAAATAAATAAAAAAGCAGAATAATCTGCTTAAACTTTATCACCTGCTATAGCATTTTCATGTCTCGCTATAGATTTATAGGCATTTTCTTGCATGGATGTTAAAAATAAATATAATATTTCTACAATTGTGGTTGCTGATACTCTGGAAAAGCAATAGCCATCAAGAAATATTTTTTCACGCGTGGCTGTTGTTATATGATAATCTACTATTTGACCCACACTTGATTGTTCACTATTAGTAATACCAATAGTGATAGCACCGACTTCTTTAGCTGCTTCAACAGCCATGATAACACCATTGGATTCACCAGAGTTGGATATGGCTATGACAACATCATCTTTTTGCATATTATATGTCATGCCCATTTGTGTTTCCCATATAGAAAAAGTAACAGTAGGAATACCTATTTGATTAAATTTAAAAGTTCCGTCCATTGCTACGGGTATCGTATTTCCGACAGCAACAAACTCCACCATACGTGCCTTTAAAATAATATTTAATATATTTTTTAACTCGTCTTCATTCATAAAAGAAACAGTCTGTTTCATTTCTTCAATCTTGTTAGCTAATATATTTTGTAACGATTGATGAATATTGTTGATAGATATATCATTCGTTACCTTTACTTCTGGTGTATCTAATTCAACCATTTCTTTTGCAAGAGATATCTTTAAATGGTGAAATCCTTTTACACCAATTTTTTTACAAAACCTTGAAACAGAAGCATCGCTAGAACCGCTGGCAGTTGCTAGTTGACTGACTGTCATATCAACAACCTGATCATAATGATTCATAATATATTTTGCTATCTTCTTTTCTGAATCAAAAAAACTATCGTAAGAAGAACATATTGTATCCATTATTGTTTTTTCCATTTTTAAACCTCCATGAAAATTTGTTTCATCAATATCATAAATCATTTTTTATGAAAAAACAATATTTCAATTTCATCTTAGTTGATATTATGATAGAAAGGACAACGGAGGGATAATTATGGACTTTGAAGAACATGAGACGTTTGAAAAAGAAACTATCAAAGAAAATAGAAAGTATCTAGATTTATTTGAACAATCATTAATTAACGTAGGATTATCTAAGAAGACGATTAGAAAACATGTGAATAATATAGATCTCTATCTTAATGAATTTCTGCTATATTGTGAGCCATTGAAGATGGAAGATGGATGCTTTGCTGTAGATGATTATTTAGGTGATTGGTTTATCAGAAAAGTGTCATGGGCAAGTGAAGATTCTATTAACAGCAATTGTGCTAGTTTAAAAAAGTTTTATAAATTGATGTTGGATAACGGTTATATTAAAGCAGAAAATTATAAAAAATTATTACTTACTATTAAGAAAGAAAAACAATCATGGGTTGATGGTTTATATGCATTAGATGATAATGATTGGTTTATGAATTTTTAGGGTGAAATCAGAAAAATAATATAATGCAAATAATTGCCATAAGATATATAATAGGTTATGGGAAGGTGTGATGCAATATATCCGACTATTGATATGCAAAAAAACTGGTCAAAGGATTAAAGAACTTATGGTATTAAATCATTTAACGCCATTAGATATTCAGAAATATTTATCTTTGTCCTGTGTCCAAAGTATTTATCGTTGGTTTAGTGGTAGAAGTATACCGACGATTGATCATTTTTATGCCTTGAGTTATCTCTTTAATGTTCTAATTGATGAAATTATTATTGGTGATAAAAATGATTGCTATAAAAAATTATATTTTGTCATTGAACTATGAGTTCAATGATTTTTTGGAACAATAAAAACCCCTAGCTTGGCTAGGGGTTACTACAAGCTTTCAGCGTA
>JAJQEL010000110.1 GCA_021201655.1 Erysipelotrichaceae bacterium
CCTTAGTGAACTTTTAATTATTTATTTTGTTCACTTTAGAGAATCATATCAAATGCTCGCTTTTTGGCAAGCTTTAACTATTTCTTCATGACTTGCATCTAATTTGGCGATTTTAAGATTGTTTTCAATCGTATCATGGAACAGCACCGTTTCTTGCGTCACATAGGCAAACATATCACGCATATTAGTCGTATTGATATTTTTAATATCTGTTTCATCAATACATATATATCCCTTTACAGGATCATAAAAACGCATGAGTAGTTTTAATAATGTAGACTTCCCACTACCGCTTTTCCCAATAATACCAGTTGTCTTACCTTTTGGTAAGGTCATATCAATATCATTCAATATCATTTCTGTATCATATTTAAAATCAACATGATGGATATCAATATTATTAAATTTTACCTGATCTTTTGTAGTCACTTCAGAAATAAGTTCTTCTTCATCTAATATCGCAATCACACGTCTTCCACTACTAATAGTCGATAATAAGTTATTCGATAACTGTGATAAAGCCGTAAAAGGGCCAAAGCTTGATACCATTAATACACTACACATAATGACTTCATTTATATTAACAATGCCATTTTGATACTGGATAAACATTGCTATAAACATGATACAAGTTGATAGTGATATCAAAATTTGTGAAGCAATATTTTGACTGCCTTCAATATTTTTCATTTCCAATGATAATTTATCAATATCATCACTTAAATGAAGCATTTCCTCTTTTCGTGTATCACCTAATTGATATTGAAATAAAGTTGTAAGGCCACGGTAAGTTTCTAATAAGAAACTACTCATATGACCAATTGCATTACGATTTTGTTGACCTATATCTGAACCTATCATACTGACTATATAAGGTATCACAATACCCATAATAAAATAAGCAATAAAAGCAATAATCATTGCCATCATATTCATAGAAGCAAATAAACTTAATAAAATTATAGCCATAATAATGGCAATCATACAAGGTGAAATAGTATGGGCATAGAAGACTTCTAATAATTCTATATCATTCGTAATCAATGAAATAAGATCACCTTTATCTTTACCATCTAGTTTGGCTGGTGCCAAACGTCTTAAAGCGGTATAAACATGATCACGAATAATCGCTAATAATTTAAAAGCTATATAGTGATTGCAAGCTTGTTCAATATAATGCAAAACACCTCTTAATAAAGCAAGAATTACTAAAATAATTAATATATACATTAAAGATATGGATGAAATATTCAATAAAGCATATATAGAAACAATAGGAATACCAATTGCACATATAAATCCTAATACACCCATCATAATAGCTATTAACATAATAGGCATCAAAGGTTTTACTAGAATAATTAATCTTTTCATAACCTGAAAACCAGATAATTTCATGATTGATACACCTCCAATGCTTCTTGTTGTCTAAATAATTGATCATATAAACCATGTTTGTTTCTTAAACTTTCATGATTACCTGATTCCACAAGTTTGCCTTTGTCTAATACATATATTTCATCACATTGTTTAACTGAGCTTAGACGATGAGTAATAAGAATGACTTTCTTCGTTTTCACCATTTGATCAACGACTTCTAAAATAGCTTCTTCGGATTCAACATCAATATTACTTGTAGCTTCATCAAAAATATAGACATCACCATCAAATAATAATGCTCTCGCCAAATTTAAACGTTGTTTTTGACCACCGCTTAAATTATTACCTGATTCTAATATTTCACTATTAAGACCATTCTGATTTTTAAAATAACCATCTAATTTTACTTTTTCTAATGCTTTCCATAACATATCATCACTATATTGGCTTAAATAATCTAGATTATCTCTTAATGTTCCTTTAAAAATCATTGGATCATGTGTCACATAGACAAAATGGTGCATAAAATCAGTATCGTCTAATTGACTTCTGGCAATATTTTGAATATATACTCTATCACTATGATAGTAACCCATCATGAGCTTTGCCAAGGTACTCTTTCCCGAACCACTTTCCCCAACAATACCAGTAAATCCTTTATCGATGGACAAAGAAATATCTTTTAGTATTTGTCTATCTTCATCATAGGAAAAATCTAAATGATCAATATCAATACTCATGATATCATTGTTAAGTTTATGATGCGACTGGTGATCTATTTCGATATCCATAAGCTTAAATATTTTTTCACTAGCTGCTGCGCCATTCATCGCAATATGGAAATAACTACCTAGCTGACGCATCGGAATAAAATATTCAAATGACATCATGATAATAAACAACGCCCCAAATAGCGAAACAGATTCTTGATAATATCCCAGTAAGGCAAAAAAACTGCCTGTAGCTGCCCCTCCATAAGCCACAATATCCATAACACTAATACTATTAAGCTGCATAATAAGAACACGCATAGTCACTTTTCTAAAATTTTCAGCTTCTATGTTCATTTGTTGTTGCTTATAGGCATCACTACCATAAATTTTCAAGGTTGTAAGACCTTGTAGATTTTCTAAAAAGCCATCTCCTAAAGTAGTATAGCTTGTCCAGTATTTAGTCAATAATTTTTTAGCAAACTTTTGGACTAACACAATACTTATAGGTATCAATGGTACAAATATTAACAAAACAATCGCACAGCGTATATCAAAAAATAATGTTACTATAAATAAAGTTACAGGAGCTAATACACTATAGAATAGCTGTGGTAAATAAAGTGAAACATAGGTTTCTAATTGATTGATACCTTCGACTGATAATTGGACAAGTTCACTTGTAGCGACATAATCCTGATAGTGCGATCCAATTTTCATAATTTTATCAAAAAGCTTTGTACGCAAAGTTCTTTTAGTTTGACTTGCTGATAAATAAGCATAATGACTTTGTCTTTTTAAAAAGAATCCTCTTATTATAAAAGTCATACATAATATGATCATGATTCTTATGATTTGATCTAGAACTAATGTCTTATTAATGAATAATACAAACATATAACATAAGCTTAATGTGAATATCATATTACAGATCAGACTTAACCATTGACAACAAACTTGTTTAATAATGTAGGGTAAAGCATCTGATAATTCTTGAATGAGTCTTTTATCAAACATCATATTCTCCTTTCTGTTAGCTAAAGCTAACCTATTATCACAAAAAAGAGCCCTTTCGTCAAGGCTCTTCACTATATTTTGTATTAAAAATATCATCTTCATCAAATTCATTGTCCATTTCTTCTAATTGTGGTAATTCATCTAAAGTTGTTAAAGAAAAAGCATCCATGAATTGATCAGTAACACCATATAATATTGGTTTACCAGGAGTATCTTCGCGACCTACTTCTTTAATTAAGGCTTTTGCAACCAGCTTTCTAATCATTGCATCACTGCCTACCCCTCTTATTTCTTCAACACGTAGACGTGTAACAGGCTGATTATAGGCAATTATAGCTAAAGTCTCTAAAGCTGCATTCGAAAGACTTTTTTCATTTTGTTCAACCATTTTGGCATATATGTCATGATATTTGGATAAAGTAACAAGTTTATAGACACCCCCATAATTAACGAGTTCATAACCTTTAACACTGCGTTCATCAATAATCTGAGCTAATTCATCTATATAGTTTGTTGCTTCTATTTTTTTGATATTTAAAATAGATGATATTTGTTTAAGAGTTAATCCTTCATCGCCCGATAAAAAAAGCATTCCCTCTATAACACTTAATATTTCATCATGTTCCAATTATGTCAGCTCCTTTAAATAGATATCCTCAAAATTTCCACTTTGTTCGATAGATAAGAAATTTTTATTAACTAAATCTAAAATCGATAAAAATGTTACAATAAAATAATTCTTAGATGGCTCCTCAAATAAATCATCTAATTTCACTTTTTGATGCTTATGAAAAGAAAAGAATTGTTTAATTTGTTCACTTCTTTCTTCAATGGATATCTCAACTCTAGCAATTTTTGATTCAAGCGGTGCCATTAAGGCTTTTCTTTGATACATTTTTTGCATAGCTTTAATAAGATCATAGACTTCTAGATTATCAGGTATCTGCGTACTCATATCAATGATATAATCATCCATTAATGCAGGAGCTTTCGCATATTTACTGTGGCGATAGGCATAAGCTTCTTTAAAATCATCTAAAACATCTTTATATTTTTTATATTCAATTAATCTTTTAATTAATTGTTCACGGGGATCTTCCTGATAATCATCTTCTAAAGTCACTTTTTCTTTTGGCAAAAGTAACTTGCTTTTCATTTCGATAAGTTGTGAGGCCATGACTAAGTATTCAGACATAGTTTCTAATTGGTTGGGATCACAAGCGTTAATATAGGCTAAATATTGATCAGAAATAACCGATACTTCTAAGGATTCCAGATCCATTTCTTTTTCTTTAATAAGATGCAACAACAAATCCAAAGGACCTTGAAAATCATCTAATACCACTTCATAACTCATCCAATCACCCCTAAGGCATTATAACACAGAATTTTAATAATATCATTATTTTGTTTGAAACATATGCTAATATAGGAGGTGTTTTTTTATGTATCCATATGATAGCTATGATTATTATTACCCTATTTATTATCGACCAACATTACTACAATCATTAAAATATTCACTAAATAATATCAATATATCCAAAACATTAGAAACAGCCCAAAAAACATTATATACAGCGAATCAAATTATTCCAATTATTAATCAATTAAGACCTGTTATAAGTAATGCTAAAACTGCTTTACGTGTTGCGAAAGCTGTTAAAGAAATATAAAAACATGGAGTTTCCTCCATGTTTTATTAGTGATAAAACTTTTATTTAGCCTTAACTTCAGCATTACCGTAATCATTGCCTTCGTTGAAGTTTCTTGCATTTTCCATTGTTACAACAGCGATAGCTTGTAAAGCTTCTCTAGTAAAGAATGCTTGATGACTAGTTAAAACAACCTGTGGGAACATCATTAAACGAGCTGTAATATCGTTAGTAAGAGGTTCGTCACTTCTATCAGTGTAAACGTTATTGTCTTCACCTTCGTATACATCTAATGCCACAGCATGGAATTTACCTTGTTTTAAAGCATCGATTAAAGCTTCATTATCAATTAAAGCACCACGAGCAGTGTTAACAAGCATAGCAGTATCTTTCATTAAAGCAATAGATTCAGCATTGATAATATGCTTTGTAGTTGGGAATAAAGGTGCATGTAAAGAAATCAAATCAGCTTTAGCAAATAATTCTTCTTTATCTACGTAAGTTAATAAACCTTCATCAACTAATGCTTGATTAGGATAAGCATCCCAACCTAATACTGTCATACCATAACCTTTACAAATTCTAGCCATACAAACACCAATTTTACCAGTACCAATAATACCAGCAACCTTGTTATGTAAGTCTAAACCTAAAAGTCCACTTAAAGCGAAGTTATTATCTTTAACTTTATTGTGAGCTTTGTGTAAACGACGGTTTGCTTCTTGAACGATAGCCATAGCATGTTCAGCAACTGCATAAGGTGAATAAGCAGGTACACGTAAAATAGTAATACCACATTCTTTAGCAGCTTGTAAATCAATATTATTAAAACCAGCACAGCGCATTAAGATCAAACGTACGCCACATTCATGAATAGTTTCAATAACTGGACGAGAAAGATCATCATTAACGAATGCACATACAGCATCATATCCTTTTGCTAAACCAGCAGTTTCAGGAGTTAAACGAGATGTAAAATATTTAATATCTGAATTGTAAGTTCCTTCTCCCTTGTCCTTAACTAATTCACTAAAGAAAGTACGATCGTAATCCTTTGTTCCAAAGAACGCAATCTTTAATACTTTTACAGGTTTCTTTTCTTCAAATTCACCATGTAATAATTTTTCGATTTCGCTAATAGCAGTATCTTCATCATCACCTTCAGCTGTGATATTTAAAGTATCCCCTGTTTTTGCACCTAAAGCTAAAATCTGTAAGACATTGTCTCCACTAGCATCTACTCCATTACAAATAATAGTAACGCTACTTCTAAAATTAACGCAGCATTGAGCCAATAAAGCAGCAGGACGGGCATGAATTCCTAATGGATTATTGACAACATAAGTAAGTTCTTTCATTTTTTACCTCCTAATATTATATAGTATATTGTATCACAATTTTTGTGAATATTTCATAAAAAATTAAAAAAACATAAGATTTTCTATATTTTAAAATTTTTTCCATTTTATAACAAAAAATACTATAAATATAAATTTTTTTGATATTTAAAAATTTTTTCATAAAAAACATATAGAAAAATGTGTATCTTTGACCTAAAATATTGTAAAATACTAATATGGAGGGTACTTTTATGTTAATAGTTAATTTTATATTAGGATTATTACCAATTATATGGTTAGTTATTTCCTTATGTGTCATGAAATGGCCTGGCTATCGAGCAAGTTTAGGAGCTTTAATTATCAGTATTATTGAAGCTATTGCTTATTTTAATTTTTCCGTGACGGATACTTTAACTTCTGCTTTAGAAGGTTTTGCAGCTGCCTTGTGGCCAATTGTCATTGTTATTATTGCTGCCGTATTTACGTATAATTTATGCCTATCAACAGGGTCTATTGAAAGAATCAAGATATTACTTACAAGCGTCACTAATGATAAACGCTTATTGGTTGTTTTAATTGGCTGGTGTTTTGGTGGTTTTATGGAAGGTATGGCAGGATTTGGTACAGCTGTAGCTATTCCAGCAAGTATGTTATGGGGTCTAGGATTTGATCCGATTACGGCGTGCTTGGTTTGTTTAGTTGCGAATGCAACGCCAACACCATTTGGTTCTATCGGTATTCCTACAGTAACACTGGCTACAAATTTAGGTTTACAAAACAATTTGATTAGCTTTGCAACTGTCTGCATTTTAAGTATTTTAATTATCATTACCCCATTTATTATGGTCATGATTATCGGTAAAGGATTCAAGGCTTTTAAAGGAATTATACCAGTATTATTGATTAGCGGCTTTAGTTTCCTTATTCCTGAACTTTTTGTAGCTTATTTTGTTGGTGCTGAATTAACAGTTGTCGCTGGTTCAGTAGTTTCATTATTCTGTACAGTTTTGGCTTGTATGAAGTTTGTCAATAAAGACAAGATACCAGAAGAATATAAAATTGCTGTTAAAAAGAAACCTGAACATATTAATTTAGCTGATACTTTAAAAGCTTTATCACCATTTATTCTTATTTTTGTCGTATTATTACTTACTAGTAAAATATGTGCTCCTATCAATACTTTCTTAGGTCAATTTAAAACAAGTATTAAAATTTCGACCTATGAAGGTGCTAGTACATCAAGTTTTTCATGGATTAATACCCCTGGTGTTTTAATATTTATATGTGCGATTATTGGTGGTTTCATTCAAAATTCAACTATTCAGGATATGGTGAACGTCTTTATTTCAACACTAAAACAAATGGCTTTTACGATTCTAACAATGTTATTTATTTTAGGAACAGCAAGAGTCATGCAATATTCTGGAATGATTACTGCTGTAGCGGCTGTATTCTCAGTCTTTGGTTCAATCTATCCATTATTTGCTCCATTACTTGGTGCTTTAGGAACATTTGTTACAGGTTCTGGTACGAGTTCAAGTGCCTTATTTGGTTCAGTTCAATTATCAACAGCTGAAACGATTGGAGCCAATCCATATTGGCTAGTAGCTGCCAATAGTTTAGGTGTAGCAACTGGTAAAATGATGGCACCACAAAGTATTGCGATTGGTTTGGTTTCTGTTAATGAAGCTGGTAAAGATGGTGAATTATTAGGTAAAGTTGTCCCTTATGCTATCATATTTATTGTCATTAGTATGCTCATATGTTTCTTTGGTCAAAGTGTTTGGGCCATATTTGGAATTGGATAAGCTGTATCATTGATACAGCTTTTTTAAGGAGGATTTATGGAAGTTAAGGCAATTGTTCCAAGAGGGTATTGTAAAGGTGTTATTAGAGCGATTGATATAGCAAAAAAAGCCAGTACATTAAAGGATGATGTCTATATTTTAGGCATGATTGTACATAATCAATATATTGTAAATGCTTTAGAAGAGTTAGGTGTTTATACAATTGATAGAAAGGGTAAAACAAGATTAGAATTATTGGATGAAATCGATCATGGTTATGTTATCATAACAGCTCATGGCGCGAGTGATGCCGTATATCAAAAAGCATATGATAAAGGGTTAAAGGTGATTGATGCGTCATGTTTAGATGTGATTAAAACCCATGATTTAATTAAAGATAAATTAAAAGAAGGTTATGAAATATTATATATTGGTAAAAATGGCCATCCTGAAGCTGAAGGCGCTATTTCTATTGATACAAATAAAATTCATATGATTACTAATAAAGAGGATATCACAAAACTTGATAAAAATAAAAAATACGTTATAACTAACCAAACAACCATGTCTCTTTATGATGTTTATGATTTATGTGAATATGCTAAAAAAGTATTACCTTATATAGAAATCGCACAAGAAACTTGTAATGCTACAAAAATTAGACAGGAAGCTATTAAAAATATGGATGACGATATTGATATTGTCTTTATTATTGGTGATCCTCATTCCAATAATACAAAGAAATTAGCTTCTATTGCATCCCATAATAAAGATGTTTATATGATAGAAAGTATAGAAGATTTAAATATTCAATTACTTAAAGGCAAAAAAAAGGCTGCTGTTTCTTCAGGAGCTTCAACACCAACATATCTTACAAATCAAGTCATTCAATTCTTACGACAATTTGATGAATTAGATATGGATACTTATAATAAACCAATAATTGATAAATCAAAGATACTATAAATTTCAAAAATTGAAAATATATAACAATTGAATAAATATTCAATATAATAGAATCACGGAGGGAATTTATGAGTAAAAATATACTATTTTTTGATGTTGATGGTACTTTGGTTGATGTAAGACCTGCTAGAGAATATATACCTGAATCTACCATAGAAGCCATTCATGAAACAAGAAAAAGAGGAAATTTATGTTTTTTATGTACAGGTAGAAGCAAGGCAGAGATTTATCCTTATATTTTAGAAGTAGGTTTTGATGGCATTATTGGTGCTGGTGGTGGTTTTGTCGAGATTAATGGTGAAATGCTTTATCATAAGAAAGTAGGCAGTAAAGAGATTAATCATATTGTGGATTATTTTGAAGCAAATGCTTTCGATTATTATATCGAAAGCAATGGCGGCTTATATGCTAGTAAGCATTTGGTTAAGCGCTTAGAATGGATTACTTATGGTGATTTAGAAAATGATGAAGAGGCAAGAAGGAAGAAAAAAGAAACACCTAGTCATTTTATACCTTCATTAATAGAAGGATGTGATTTACATAGAAGTGATGTCAATAAGATTTGTTTTTTAGAAAAAGAAGGTATACCTTTTGCCGAAGTTAAAAAAGAATTTGAGCATGAATTTAATGTCATTCAATGTACTGTTCCATCATTTGGAGATAATAGCGGTGAATTATCTGTACCAGGTGTCAGTAAATCATATGCTATTGAAACTCTTATCAATCATTTAGGCATTCCTAGATTAAACACATATGGTTTTGGCGATGGTATGAATGATGCTGATATGTTAGAGTATTGTCAGTATGGTATTGCCGTTGGTAATGCAAAACAAGGTTTAAAAAATATTGCGGATGAAGTAACAGATGATATAGCTGAAGATGGTATTTACAATGCCATGAAAAAACATGGCTTAATCTAAAAGAGACCTTTAATAGGTCTCTTCTTTGTATTCAATTAAATGATCATTTTGGTAAACTATTTTTGCGCTATGAAAATGATGATCATTCACCCAATCGAAGAAATGATAATCTCCTTCCCACATCTTTAGTTGAGGAATTTTTTCATCATCAATCCATTCTAAGTATCCTTCTCGACATTCATGCATAACACCACTAAAATCGTCACAGCTATATACAAACATACCTTCATCTTGCCCATAATAAAGCCCTGGAAATACCACAAAGCCATGAAGCATTAAAGTATTTGCCCAATATCCTGTTTCTTCAAAAATTTCACGTCTCATGCACTCTTCAACACTTTCACCACTTTCTAATTTACCACCAACACCAATCCATTTTCCAACGTTTATATCTTTTTTCTTTTTAATGCGATGCAATAACAAAGTTTGGTGATGACGTTTTAAATAACACATGGTTGTTATAATCATATGTAGTGATAATAATCAGGAGATGAACCCTCAATTATCTCACAATCCACTTCCTTTTCTAATAATTCTTTTAGCTTATGAACCATGATATTTTCTACATGGTGATTAATATCAACCAATAAAATGTGGTGATCAAAAGCATTTTTCGCATGACGATATTTTGAATCCCCAGTGAGATAAGCATCGGCTTTGCCATAAAACTCATGCATAAAATCTGCGCCACTGCCACCACATATGGCCACTATTGAAACTTCTTTAACTTCTCCTGCATATTTAAGATGTTCAATATGATATGTATCACAAACATGTTGAATAAATACGTCCTGAGTCATAGATTGATTCAACTTGGCAATTCTAGTAATACCAGAAGCATCTCCAATCTTAATATCGTTAACACCTAATTCTTCAATAAGCCATTGATTCATAGAAACATTATCTAAAGCTGTATGAGAACTATAGACAGCTATATGATTTTCTATAGCCTTATAGATAAATTCCCCCATAAAATTATCTTTATCAATATTATCAATAGGATCTAAAAGAAAAGGATGATGTGTTATCAATAATTGACAATCATTATCAATAGCTTCCTGTAAGGTATCATTATCAGCATTTAAAGATATCATTATCTTATTGATATCCTGATTTTTATCACCGATCTGCAAACCACATTTATCCCATTCTTCCTGTTTTGATAAAGGATAGTATTTTTCTATAATATCAATAATTTCTTTAAGTTTCACAATTTCACCTTCTTATAAAAAATCCTTCAAGCGTTTCGCCATGGCTGGTTTTTTAAGCTTATAAAGAGCTTTTGCTTCAATTTGACGAATACGTTCACGAGTAACATGTAATTCTTTTCCTACTTCTTCTAAAGTACGTTTATGTCCATCATCCAAACCAAATCTTAAACGTAATACTTTTTCTTCACGATCAGTAAGTTCTAGTAAAGCCCTATCTAGCTCATCTTTTAATAATTGATTATTCGTATAATCATTTGGTGATAAAGTCTTCTTATCTTCTATAAATTCAGATAAATTTATATTATCCTCACCAATAGGTGATTGCAGTGATATAGGTTTCATAGCAAGCAGCTGCCATTGTCGTACTTTTTCCAAAGATATATCAAGTACTTCAGCCAAGTCTTTATCAGTTGGTTCACGGCCTAATTCCTGTGATAATTTTCTTTGAGTGTAATTGAGTTTTAGAATATTTTCACCCATATGGACAGGAATTCGAATA
Organism: Erysipelotrichaceae bacterium; assembly: GCA_021201655.1. Classification (GTDB taxonomy): domain Bacteria; phylum Bacillota_I; class Bacilli_A; order Erysipelotrichales; family Coprobacillaceae; genus JAJQDJ01. The sequence continues at coordinate 11,486 of JAJQEL010000110.1, forward strand.
CTTCTTGCTTGATTGGCAATTGAGCGAGCAATTGTTTGTCTAATCCACCAAGTAGCATAAGTCGAAAACTTAAAACCTTTTGTATAATCAAACATTTCTACCGCTTTCATTAAACCAATGTTACCCTCTTGTATCAAATCTAAAAATGGCATACCTCTACCAACATAATCCTTAGCGATGGAAACAACTAAACGCAAATTCGCATCTATTAACATCTGCTTAGCTTCTTCATCACCTTCTTGAATTTTCTTGGCTAATGCAACTTCATCATCATAATCTAATAAATCAAATTGACCAATTTCATGCAAATACATTTTAACAGAATCATCTACCATATTATGAGTAACATCATCAATCATTACAGGTGTCGCTTTTTGTGTTTTTGCCATGCATACTCCTTTATAACGAATAAGATTATTAATGATAAGTGCTTGTATATACTTCTGCTTCTATCAATTCAATCATATGAGTGACTTCCTGGTATCGAGGCTGACTTGGTGTTAAAGATGTCAATATTTCCTGATAAGTAGATAATTGTCTTAACCATTTTTCTTTAAAAAGATCATTTTTGTGTTTTCTAAGAATTGGTCCAAAATAAATATCATTTTCACTATATGACAAAATTTCATTTGTCTTTTCACAAACAATAATTTCATAAATATGATGAGCATCCTTAACAATATCTTCCCCAATAATCTGCAATTGATGTTGATATAAGTATTCTCTTAATACTTCTAAGCCAACATTAGCTTGGAGAATAAAGCGATGATTATTTAAAAACTCAGGAAATTCATCTAAAATATCAATTGTTAGTTTACCACCCATGCCACAAATACTAATCATATCAACAGATTTATCAATAATAGGAGTTAAACCACTTCCTTGAAGTGGTTTAACTTTTTTTTCTACCTGATAAGTTTCAATTGTTTCAATAGCTGCACTTAGCGGACCGCTCGCAATATCACAGGCATAAGCTTTATCGACTACTTTATTTAATACTAAATAAACAGGTAAATAAGCATGATCGCTCCCTATATCTGCTAAGACGTGACCATTTTTATATTGGATAACCATATCCGCAATGGCTTGTAGACGTTTGGAGAGTTTCATTATTTATCTAAGAAATCCTTCAAACGTTTAGAACGTGATGGATGTTTCAATTTTCTTAAAGCTTTAGCTTCAATTTGACGAATACGTTCACGCGTAACATTGAATTCTTTACCTACTTCTTCCAATGTTCTCGTACGACCATCATCTAAGCCAAACCTTAAACGCAACACTTTTTCTTCACGGTCAGTTAACTCTAATAAAACTTCATTGAGTTCATCTTTTAATAATTCATTTGCAGCATAATCATCAGGTGACATAGCCCCCTCATCTTCAATAAAATCACCTAAATGAGAATCATCTTCTTCACCAATAGGTGTTTCCAAAGAAACAGGCTCTAAAGAAATTTTTTGAATTTCTCTTACTTTTTCTGGTGTCATATCATCCATTAAAACAGCTATTTCTTCAGCTGTAGGTTCTCTGCCTAACTCCTGAACCAATTGTCTTTGAACACGAGTAAGTTTATTAATGGTCTCAACCATATGAACAGGAATACGTATAGTTCTAGCCTGATCAGCGATTGCACGCGTAATGGCCTGTCTTATCCACCATGTGGCATAAGTAGAAAACTTAAATCCTTTAGTATAATCAAATTTTTCCACAGCTTTAATAAGTCCCATATTACCTTCCTGAATCAAATCAAGGAATAGCATACCTCGACCAACATAACGTTTAGCGATAGAAACAACCAAACGTAAATTAGCAGCCGCCAATTTCTTTTTAGCTTCTTCGTCACCTTCAAGAATTCTCTTAGCTAATTCAATTTCTTCATCGTGTGTCAGTAATTCCACACGACCAATTTCTTTTAGATACATCTTTACTGGATCATTAATCTTCACATTGCTTCCAAGCTGATTAGGATCATCATCTTCAGCCTGTGATGAATATAAATCAGCCGTATCCGTTGTCATCATATCAAAGTCGCCGCCAAAATCAAGATTAGGTAAATCAGTATCTAGATCGTCACCTATACTTTCTAAATCACCTAGCTCATCCAATTCTTCTAAATCTTCCAATGATTCTAAATCGTTGAGTTCATCATCCATTCCTTTAAGTAGTTCTTCATCGTCTACTTCAAGGGCATCTAAACTATCTTCAATCATAATATTGTTATCAGTTATAAATTCCAATAGTTCTTCAGCTGATTCATCATCAAGATCATACTTTGTTAAAAAAGCATCAAGATCATCCTGAGATAATGTTCCACCCATAGCCTGGGCAGTTTCTTTAATCAACGTCTTAAGATCATCAAGAGTTACGGGGGTTGCTTTTTTACTTGTTTCTTTCATTTTTACTCCTTCTTTTTTTTGTTATACCTCATCAAGCTTCAATATTTCGTTAAGTATCTGAGCTTTTTGATAAGGATCTAAAATATAATTAAATTGTTCTAACAATTGTTGTTTTTTTAATTTTTTGGCATTTTCACCTATGATAGATATATAATCATCAATAGCCTGTGATTGATAATCAGTAGGCAAATGAGACTGAGAAATATCAATAATTTTTGAAACGAGCTTTTCATCGTGTACCCTATCAATCAAATCAGCCACTTCAATACGATTATGATGTCGATAATAATCCAATATATATGAAGCAATAACACGATAATCATCATCATACATAAAGCCTGCCTGTGCTTCATATTTTAAGGCAACTTCACGGCTATTTAACATATAAAATAATAAATCATGTTCTGCTTTTTGATACTTATTTTCATAAATATGCTTTCTTTTAATCTCATGATATTCTGGTAAGGGATGTATTTCTTCATTGATTTTTTGTTGAATAATTTCAAAAGAAAATCCTGATTTTTGTGCTAACATATGACTATAGTAATCTTTATCAACCGCATCATTAAGTTTAGCAATTTCCTGACACATTTTTTCTAAATATTGCTTACGTTCATCATAGTTATTGGTATCAACATATTCATAATCCATAATAAATTCTAACGGTTTTAAAGTTTTTTCTAAAGCAGCTTTCAATCCTGTTTCACCATGTAACTCATAAATTTCATCAGGATCATGATTATCCGGCAAAACAATCACTGATACATTAAACCCTGCTTCTAATAATTGATGGGAAGCCTTACTCATTGCCATTAATCCTGCCTTATCGCCATCTAAACACAAATAAATTGTATTGGTAAGGCGCCTAAGCATTTGCATATGCCCATTCGTTAAAGCCGTACCCATAATTGCTACAGTATTTTCTATCCCAGCCTTATACATCGCTATAACATCCATAAAGCCTTCTAATACATATATAAAACCTGCCTGTTTTACAGCCTCACGACATTGATGATAGTGATAAAGATTTTCACCCTTTATAAAGATATCTGATTCAGGAGAATTTATATATTTTGCTCCGTCTTGAGTAGGCTTATAAATACGTCCACTAAATCCTATAACATCCCCACTAGCATTAAATAATGGAAACATAATACGATCATTAAAACGATCATAATGATAATCATTTTCTAAAACAAGTCCTGATTTAACCATATCAATTTCCTGATAACCAAGCTTTTGAAATGATGGATACAAAATAGCCTCAAGAGGTGCATAACCAATTTGAAATGCTTTAATAATATCATCATTGAAATGTCGTTTCATAAGATAAGTCTTTGCTTCTAAACCTAATTTCGTATGTAAATAATAATGATATAATCTTGTTGCTTCTTTATGCATATCATAAAGAGATTGATATTTTTGATTAACCTTTACTCTAGCAGGTTCTATATCATATTCACTTAAATCAATATTGGCTTTATCAGCAATCATTTTAACTGCATCCATAAAAGAAATATTTAAATATTTCATTAGAAAAGTATAAACATTACCTCCTGCACCACATACAAAACATTTATAGATTTGCTTATCAGTTGAGATAGATAATGAAGGATGCGTATCATCATGGAAAGGGCATATAGTTTTATAATTCCTGCCACTTTTTTCTAAAGGCAGATATTCACCAATCACATCTACTATATCAACACTTTGTCTAATTTCATTGATTTTTTCCTGTGATAAGCGCATGATTATGCCCTCCTTATCTTAAAATTTTACTTTTTCTAAAAGATAATCATTCAATTCGCTAATCGGTAAACGTATTTGTTCCATGGAATCACGTTCTCTAACAGTAACAGTTTCATCTTCCAAAGTATCAAAATCAATAGTGATACAATAAGGTGTTCCAATTGCATCAGCGCGGCGATAACGTTTACCAATTTGACCTGTAACATCATAATCGACATTAAGCTGTTTTGATAACATATCATAAACTTCTAATGCTTTATCACTTAATTTTTTTGTTAAGGGGAAAACTGCAGCCTTAACAGGTGCAATGGCTGGTGATAAATGCATAACAATACGAGTATCTTTTTCTAGTTCTTCTTCATCATAGGCATCGCTTAATAAACTTAAAAACAATCTATCAACACCTACCGATGGTTCTATAACAAATGGTATATATTTTTGATTAGTTTGCGGATCGAGATATTCTAAACTCTTCTTAGAATATTCCTGATGTCTGGATAAATCATAATCAGTTCTATCAGCAATACCCCAAAGTTCACCCCAACCAAAAGGATAAAGATATTCAATATCACTGGTTGCTTTAGAATAGAAAGATAACTCTTCTTTTTCATGATCTCTAAAACGTAAATTATCAGCATTTAATCCTAAATCTAATAAGAATTGCATACATGCTTCTTTCCAATAATCAAACCATTCTAAATCCGTATCAGGTTTACAGAAGAATTCTAACTCCATTTGTTCAAATTCTCTAGTTCTAAATATAAAATTACCTGGCGTAATTTCATTTCTAAAAGATTTACCAATCTGACCAATACCAAATGGTACTTTCTTACGAGTTGTTCTTTGAATATTCTTAAAATTAACGAATATTCCCTGTGCTGTTTCAGGACGTAAGTAAACCGTACTTTTCGCATCCTTAACAACACCCATATATGTCTTAAACATTAATTCGAATTCACGTATATCAGTAAAGTCTTCACTACCACAGTTAGGACATTTAATATGATGTTCTCTAATAAAAGACATCATTTTTTCACCTTCCCAGCCATCACTATGAATGGTTGGATCATAAGCTTCAATAAGTTTATCAGCACGGTGTCTTGTTTTACAATGTTTACAGTCAATCAATGGATCAGAGAATCCACCGACATGACCACTGGCTTCCCAAACCTTTGGATTCATAAAGATAGCTGAATCTAAGCCAACATTATAAGGAGATTGTTGAATAAATCTCTTCCACCATAATTGTTTAATGTTATTTTTCATTTCCACCCCTAAAGGTCCATAATCCCAGGTATTTGCTAAACCATCATAAATTTCTGAACCCTGAAAAACAAATCCAGAATTCTTAGCATGTGCAATTAATTTATCCATATCGTTCATTTCCATTACCCCTTTTCTTTATATAAATACGAAAGACTTAGCTAAGCTAAGTCAAAATTTTACAATATAGCATTGTATTTATACTCTTATAGAGGGATTTTGTCAACCAACTATAAGGGTACACTATAAATACGTCCTGTCATTCAACCACTGCAATATATCACGATAAACTTCTACTTTATTACTTTCAAATAACAAAGCATGACGCTTATTATCAAATATTTTTAACGTTACATCTTCTATTTTATGTTTCTTATAAGCTGCATATAATTGATTGATATCCTGGCATGTTGGATCATCAGCACCACTGGCTAAATATACAGGTAAATTCTTAGGCATAGATGCTATTACCTCATCTTTAGAGACCTCTCGTTCTAAAGTAATAATATCTTTATAACCTTGCACCGTATAAACAAAATGTGACATAGGATCATCTAAAAACTTTTTTTTGTTCATTAACATCTGAAGTAATCCAATCCACTGCTGAATTGCCATGAAAATGACGGTTAAGACTACTATGATAAAACTTAAAATACTTATCAAGTTTACCTAACGGTCCTTTAACCATACGTAAAGCATTAAAATACCATTGTTTTAATGAATAATGAGGTACCTTATATGGTGTTGCCAATAATAATAGTCCATCAATATAATCACCATATAAACTTGCAAATTTGCGAATCAATACAGATCCCATATCGCTCCCCAACATAAAACAGGGCACATCTGGATAATCACGATGAATAATTTCCTGTAAATGATACATATCCTGAATTAAATTATTAGCCCCATTATCCTTACCAAAAAAGCCTTGCTCCAAATCAATCAAAGACTGTCCGTGTCCAATCATATCACCAACTACTACTACAAATCCCTGATTCATTAAATAAGACGCAAAATGATCATAACGATCAGCATGTTCGCCAAAGCCGTGAATAATATTAACAACTGCTTTCACACGAATCACGACTTTAGGTTCATAAACATGAAATCGCACATGAACATGCATAGATGAGGTATAATGATCTGTATACTTCATATAACTCCCTCCCTAACATCCCCTAAATATGAAGTTATTATACACCAAAATTTTCATAAGAAAAAGATATTATGGGCTAATGTTGGCATTTTTTTTGTCAAAAAATAGGAATCTTTTGATTCCTATAGTATTTGTTTGATAAAAGCTGATGTTTTTAAATGGATTCCTGTATATTCATCAATAAAACTATCCATGATAGGTATAATTTGATGAATAATGGCATTTGATATATTTAATTGTTTAGCTTTTTCAATAGGGATTTTTTGAAGATGTCTAAATGCTTTAAGTACTTCAACATCCACATATGTATCCTGTTCAAGATGTTCATGGCACACAAATCCACCATGTTTTAAAGAAATAGAAACAACCTTAGAAGAATGGCATATAACACAACCATCGACATAAATAGAAACCCCATTATGCTCTAAAATAAAGACATTGAATAATAGATAAACTAATAAGGGATTCATTTTATCATTTAAATAATTAAGACAATTTGATAAATAATTATACTCTCTTAAATCAGGCTGATTATCTTCTATATATCGATAATAATATTCACATATATATTGACCTGCAATTTCTAAATCCAAAGATTCACCTATATGTCTTAAATAATTGATAGGCGTTGCACGAATAAGCAGACACATTCCTTTTTTTAAACGAATTGTTAGAAGACTCAGCATCATTTCCTGAGTTGCGCGCGCATTCTTACTAGTAAGTTTTTTCACACCTCTAGCTAAGACGGATAGCTTCCCATAGTCTTTAGTATAGACATAAAGAATTTGATCGTTTTCCTTATAATCTGTTTTTTTTAGGATAATAGCTTCTACTTCAACTTCATTAATAGTCGTTTTCATCATAGCCAAACTCTCGTAAATATTTTTGTTTATTACGCCAATTCTTTTCAACCTTGACAAATAATTCCAATTCAACAGGTACCTGCAAGAAACGTTTCATTTCACGTCGGGCATTTTTACGAATCTTTTTAATCATAGACCCTTGCTTGCCAATAATAATACCCTTTTGACTAGGATGATCCACAACAATGCAAGCCATGACATAAACTCCATGTTCATCTTCTTCCATTTTCTCAATCGCTATCGCCACACTATGAGGTACTTCATCATGAGTAAAATAAAGAATCTTCTCTCTAATAAATTCAGCCATAATAAAACGTTCTGGATGATCAGTAATATGATCTTTAGGATAATACATGATGCCTTCATGCAAATCATTTTTAATAGTAACAATAAGCTCGTCAACATGATCGCCATTTAAGGCACTAATAGGAATGATTTCCTTAAAATCAAATAATTCTTTCCATTGTATAAGTTTATCTGCTAATTCATCTTTAGAAAGTAAATCAATCTTATTTAATATTAAATATACTGGGGCATCACTTTCTTTAAGACGTTCAACAATATAACGATCACCTTTACCAATATATTCATCTGCAGGAGCAATCAATAATACAATATCCACACCAAAAATACTATTTAAGGCATTTGTATTCATAAAAGAGCCAAGAGCATCCTGAGGTTTATGGATACCTGGTGTATCCATAAAGATGATTTGTGCTTCATCATCCGTATAGATGCCTTGAATGGTATTGCGTGTGGTTTGAGCGGTTGCAGATGTAATAGCTAATTTTGTGCCTAAGATATGATTCAATAATGTTGATTTGCCAACATTAGGACGACCAACAATACTTACAAATCCTGATTTAAAACTCATAAGCTTTCTCCTATAAACATACGTGGCATAAGTTCTGCCATATTAGTGACTTCATAAAATTCCTTACACCCTAAAATGACAGGTGTATCTGGATTCAATAATTGCGATAGAACTTGACGACATGCTCCACAAGGTGAAACCAAAGGTGAACAATCCGCTACAATAGCAATAGCTTCAATATCATCCTGACGATAGCCTTGACAATAGGTTGCAAAAATTGCATTTCTTTCCGCACACATAGTTGAGCCAAAAGCCGCATTTTCAATATTGCAGCCATGGATTGTTTGTCCATTTTTTAACAATACACAAGCCCCTACAGGAAACTTTGAATAGGGTATAAAAGCATTTTTACTAGCTTCAAAAGCCTCATTAACTAAATCCTGATAATCCATAATTAACCTCTTTCTATCTTTAGTTTTTCTAAAATTTCATCCTGCAAAGTGAACATTTCCTTAGCATCTTCTTCACACATATGATCATATCCTAACAAATGTAACAAGCCATGTGTAAATAAGAAACACATTTCGCGATTTAATGAATGCTGATATTCCTGTGATTGTTTTAATGCATGATCATAGGAAATAAAGATATCTCCTAATTCTCTAGGCATTCCCTCCACGTAAAACTGCTCATTATCTTCTAAAGCAAAACTTATAACATCTGTTGATTTATCAATATGACGATAATCACGATTGATTTGATGAATCTTATCATCATCTATAAGCACACATGATAATTCTACATCATCATCTATTTCTAATACATTTAAAGTTGTTTCAATAATCTGTAAAAATTTTTCTTCATAAGATTCTTCACATAAATGACTATCGTCATTATATACAAAATCTATTTCCACATAATCACCCTTCACTTTTTATTTTTCCATTCTCGATTATAACACAATCGAGATTCTTATTCATCACTTTTGTTTGATGATTCACAATAATAAATATTTTATCATCAAAGTTTTTCAATAAATAACGCAAGACTTTACCAGCTAAACGTGTATCCATATGAGAAAAAGCTTCATCCAAAATATAAACATCATAATCCTGACATAGTAATCTTACTAAAGCAATGATTTGTCTTTGTCCTAAAGACAAAGGACCACCATCTTCTGATAATATGACATGAAACATATCCGCTAGTTCTAATTGGCCGAAAGCTTTTAAATAATAGCGAATACGATCTTCATCTTCGCATAAGAAATTATCATATATACTCATATGTAAAAAAGTTGGTGTTTCATTAGTATAGCCGATATGCTGATATAAAGAATTAAGATTAATGGTACGTAGTTCCTGATCGTTGAAATAAATATCTCCTGTATAATTTAAATCAACACCCATCAGCAATCTTAATAAAGTTGATTTTCCTGAACCAGTGATACCTTTTAATAACAGATGATGATTGATTTTAAAATCTATATGTTCCAAGACAGGTAATTGATATCCATAAGCATAACCAACATTATCAATTGTAATGCTGGTAACTTTTTTATGAATATCTTCTAAATCTGTTTTTTCTTCAATTTCAAAAGCTTTATATTTTTCATAAATTAAAGCTACTTGCTTATATTGAGCTGCTAAAGCAACCATATTCATTAATGGTTGGATACAATAAGAAATAAGCATATAAAACATCAGCAATTGACCTATACTTAAATGTTCCTTTTGATAAAAATAGAATCCTAAGATGAGTATAATGCCATAAAAGAAATAAATAACATATTGGATTATTGTTTGCATTTTATTGACAAATAATGATTGTTTTTCTTTTAGCAAGGCTTCATCTAAATAAAGATGATAGCTACGTTCACGCTGTTTTTGTAAGATAAGAAATCGTTTAATTAAAAATTGATTTTCTATGAGTTCTAAAATATGATGCTGATAAATATAGCTTGCTTCTAAATATTGGCGATTCATTTCCTGTAATGTTGTTAAACATTTATAAGTAAAAATTGTAATAATAATTGACATGATAATGACACATAGTGCCATCTTATAGTTAAGAACAAGCATCCCTATCATAAAAATAATAAAGGATGAACCATCGACAAATAATCTTTCAAAATAGGCAATACTCATTTCACTAAGATCAAACAAGCTTAATAACTGACTCTGCAAAGCACCTTTATCCTGATAAAAGAAAGAATATGGTTGTTTAAGTATATTCATGGATGAAACAAAAACATCATCTTCATCAATTGCACGTTGTAAGTGAATCATTTCATCTGTCTTCATTTTTTCAATTTTGGTTTTGATTATTTCAACCGTGCAATAAGCGAGTGATAAAATAACCATATAAAAAAATGGTGTTGTAATAGTAATACGATCAATCAATAATTGAAAAAAAATAACTGCTAATATAACCTAATAAGGAAATATAAATTCCTTTAAGAATAAGTGATATCATATATTTCTTATAGGAAACAAATGTTTCCTTAAGAAATATCGCGTAAGGTTTATAATTAAGCTGTGGAACACGTCCTACATGAGTGATGGCAATCATACGTTTCGTATAATTTACTTCTAGTTCACTGCGATATAAAGTCATTAAGCCTTTAGCCGGATCACCAATCACATATTCATCATCATTAATTTCATATAACACAACATAATGTCCTAAATCTCCATAAATCATATAAAGAATACATGGTAACTTGACATTTTCACTAATATCTTCAAGCGTTGCTTCATAAGCTGTCGCTTCAATCTGATATTCCTTGAGACATTCCAGCATACCCTTAATAGATATGCCATTTTGATTCATGCGGGCTTTTTTCTTAATTTCCTTAACTTCTTCTTTAAAACCATAATGTTTTAAAATCATAAGAATACAAAAAGCTCCACACGCTTTTTCTTCATCTTGTAATTCAATATTAAATTTAGCCATAAAAAAACCTCCTACTATTTATATACGCGTAAAAGTAGTGGTTTTTCTTTTTTTATTTTAAATTTTTTAAAACATTTTTTAATTTGTCAATATATTCATCTACATGAGCTTCATTGATGATGAAAGGTGGTAGCATTCTTACAACATTTTCCCCAGCCGTCACAACAATTACACCTTCATCCAATAGTCCTTTAACAATCGGTTTTGCACTGCCATTAATCACCAGACCTTGCATTAAGCCTAAACCACGATGCGAATCCACCATATCAAATTCTTCAACAACGCCATCCAACTGCTTGATTAGATATTGTGAAATTTGTTGAACATGAGCTATTAAGTTTTCTTCTTCAATAATTTCGAAAACTGCTTTAACCGCACTACATACAAAAGGATTGCCACCATAAGTACTGCCATGATCTCCAGGTTCCATTGCTTTAGCAACTTTTTTATTGGCTACAAAAGCCCCTACAGGCACACCACAGCCCAAACCTTTTGCTAGACATACAATATCAGGCATAATATCATACTGGAAATATGTCATAATCGTTCCTGTACGACCCATTCCACATTGAACCTCATCTAATATTAAAACAATATCATTTGCATCGCATAATTTTCTTAATCCCTGTAAAAATTCTTTATTGCAAGGATTGACGCCACCCTCACCCTGAACAGGTTCAACAATAATAGCTGCTGTTTTATCATTAATTAATGCCTCTACACTATTCAAATCATTTAAGGTGCCATATTTCACACCTTCAATTAATGGACCAAATGCCTCTTGATAATGCGGATTACCTGTCAACTTAACAGAGCCTGTTGTTCGCCCATGGAAAGAATGATTAAATGAAATGATTTCGCTATCAGCGTTTCCATGCTTCAAATAATAATATTTGCGTGCTAATTTCAATGCTCCTTCAGTAGCTTCAGCCCCAGAGTTGCAAAAAAATACTGCATCCAGTTTTGTGGCTTTAACAACTGCTTCAGCTGCTTCAATAGATACTGGTGTATAAAAATAATTTGATACATGATTTAATGTATGCAATTGTTTTTCTAGTTTCTCGATATACTTAGGATAACAATGGCCTAATGAATTAACCCCAATGCCAGCGTAAAAATCTAAATATTTTTGACCTTTGGTATCATAAACATATACACCTTCACCTTTTTCTAAAATCGTATCATAACGCCCATATGCTTTAATATAGGCATTTTCCCCTCTTTCATATAATTCCATTATTAAACCCCCTTTATATTTTTCGCAAGCAATTCATACATATGAACTGCCTTTTCCAAAACTTCTTCATGGAAATTAAACGTTTCTGTATGTAAACCACTATGATATTGTTCACATCTTGTACCTAAGAAAAAGAATATACCTGGAACAGCCTTTTGATAATAAGAAAAATCTTCTGCAAGCATCAATGGTTCCGTTAATTGTATATAATCATTTTCAACAATTGAAGAAAATTGTTGATACAAATGCAAATCATTAATGACTGGCGGATATAATGGTGGACAAGTCCAACTTATTTTACAGCCGTAAGCTTTTTCTAAGCCTTGATGAATATCGGCCAAATAATCTGTCATCTTATAAAATAATTGTTCATCATAGCAACGTAGTGTGCCTTCTAATTTTGTTGTACTTGCTACACTATTACGGGCAGACCCACCTTCAATTTTGCCTATATTTAAAGTAACTGGAGAAAAGCGTGTTACACGTCTTGCAATCATTGTTTGATATTGATGAATTGCATCACTAGCAATCACTATACTATCAATACCAGCCTCTGGTAATCCAGCATGTGATCCTTTACCTTCAATAGTAACATCCAATTCGCCACACATGGCCATTAATGGTCCACTCTTACAGGCAATAATACCTTCATCTATCATAGGCATTAAATGCATCCCAAAAATTGCTTTCACATGATATTTATCAAATAGTCCTGTTTCGACAACCATCCTAGCAGCACCCGGCGATTCTTCAGCTGGTTGAAAAATAAGCAAAATATTATAGGCAAAATCATATTCTACTTCACGCAATCTTTTCGCAAAACCAAGCAGTACACTCATGTGCCCATCATGGCCACAGGCATGCATACATCCCCCATGTTTTGATTTATATGTAACATCATTATGTTCATCAATTGGCAAAGCATCAATATCACTGCGAAAAGCCAATGTAGCATCTTGACCATAATCAATAAAAACAATTGTACCTGTATCAATGATACTTTCCCATTGATAACCCATCTTTTCCAATTCATTTCGCAAATAAGAGGCAGTCTGATATTCCTGTAATCCTAGTTCAGGTATTTGATGTAAATCTCTGCGCCATTTTTTTAATTGTTCCATAATATTGCCTAAATTTTTCTTAAATCATCCATTAATTGTGTTTTCTCTTCTGTACCTTTAGTTTTTTGTTCCTTGATAATACGAGCTGGATTACCTGCCACAACTGCTCCAGAAGGTACATCACTTAAAACGATACTTCCTGCACCAACAACAGCACCTTTACCAATGTGAACACCTTCAACAACCACCGCATTGGCGCCAATCAAAACATCATCTTCCAAAATAACAGGCGAAGCACTAGGTGGTTCAATAACTCCAGCAAGCACTGCATTAGCACCAACATGGCAATGTTTACCAACTGTAGCACGGCCACCCAAAACAGCACCCATATCAATCATGGTACCTTCACCAATTTTTGCCCCAATATTAATGACAGCACCCATCATAATAACGGCATTATCACCAATTTCCACGTGATTACGAATAATTGCACCCGGTTCTATTCTAGCATTAATATTTGTCATATCAAGCATTGGAATTGCACTATTACGACAAGTCTGTTCCATATAAGAATCTACAATTTTATCTTTATTATCTTCTAAATAATCCTTAATAGCCTCTAAATCACCAATCAAAACCTTGCTTTTATCACTGCCAAAGACATGAAAAGCATCACTATCTGGTAAATCATTACCCTTAACATAAACTTTTACTGGTGTTTGCTTCTTTGCATCACCAATATATTGAATAATTTCTTCTGCCGTTGCTAACATATATAATCCTCCTCATTTATCGTTCCATTAAACGTTGTTCGTGCTTCACCTAGCATATAAATATGACCATCTTTATAACTTATTTCAAGACTACCACCTAATAAATCAACTTGTACTTCATCATCGCATTTGTCATTTAAATAACATGCATACATCACTGCACATGCACCTGTACCGCACGCCATTGTTTCTCCACTACCTCTTTCCCATACACGCATTCTGACATGTCCTCTATCAATGACTTCAACCCATTCAGTATTGACAGATTCAGGAAACATAGGATGTTTTTCAAATATTGGACCAATTTCATTAATATTAAAATCCAAATCATCTGCAAATATCACAACATGTGGATTTCCCATGGAAATAGCCGTTAAATAATGAATATGATGATTAATTTCAATGGGTTCATGAATCATCACATCTTTATCAAATAAGCACGGAATATCTTTTACTTTGATAATAGGCTCACCCATATCCACTTTAACACGTTTAACTTGCTGATCTTCGACTTCCAGCCAGGCTTCATGTAGACCAGCTTTAGTTTCAATCATCAAATGTGTCTTGTCCGTCAGCTTATGTTCATAAACAAATTTGCAAAAACAGCGTAAACCATTGCCGCACATCATCCCTTCACTACCATCCAGATTAAACATGCGCATCCTAAAATCGTATTTATCACTTGCTAATATAACAATCATACCATCACTGCCAATACCAAAATGACGATCACTAATATTTTTAATAAATGTTTTATCCATAGGTATATTTTGATGAATACCATCAAAATAGATATAATCGTTGCCAATGCCCTCCATTTTTGTAAATTTAAGCATATTATCACTCCCTATTACATGAAATTATATTAACATTTTTTTTAGATATTGAAAAGCAAAAATACAAATAATATAAGCACTGATTAACAAACCAGTGCTTTTTATAAATATATTTCATATTATATATAGGTGATATATCAATGAAATACATGTGGAAAAGAGTGAACTCCTGCTTATTTATCTTATTAATCACTTTAATCATCATGATTATACATTATTATGGTAATTGTCTATCTACTAGATAAAGACTGTACCAATCTTCTCTTGACATTTCAATAGTTGTAGCTTCGCATAATTCTTCTAAATGAACTATTGATGTTGTACCTGCAATTGGTTGCATATGAGCACTATGACGTAATATCCAGGCAACACTCAAAGCCGTTGGTGATATATGATATTTTTGTGATAATTCTTTTAATTTATCATTTAGTGCCTGATAGTCTGGATGATTGATAAAGCAGCCTTTCTCCCATGAAGCTTGTAAAATTGACCAAGGTTGAATTGTTATATCATTTATGCGACAATATTCTAATAGATTACCATCGTGGTCAATTGATCCACTATTGTTCATGTTAACATTGATGCCACTATCAACAATGCCAGCATTGACTGCATTGAATTGAATTTGATTGAAGATAAGTTTATGCTTGGTATATTTTTGCAGCAATGTAATTTGCATTGGATTCATATTAGAAACACCAAAGTATTTAACTTTTCCTTCTTGATATAATTCATCAAAAGCCTCAGCCACTTCTTTAGGATCCATCAAAGTATCGGGACGATGTAATAATAGCACATCCAAATAATGCGTATGTAATCTTTCTAATGATTGATTAACTGAAGCTAAAATATGTTTCTTGGAAAAATCATAATATCCATTGCAAATGCCACACTTGCTTTGAATATACATCTTATCTCTTAATTCAGGATGTCTTTTTAAAACTTCGCCAAACAAAACTTCTGATTTGCCACCACCATATATGTCTGCATGATCGAAATAATTGATGCCTAAATCCAATGCTTTTAATATCAATTCTTCAACTTGTTCAACGCTCTTATCAGCAATACGCATACATCCTAGGGCAATCACACTCACATTCATATCTGTATCTTTAATTTGATAATATTTCATATTCGCAATCCTTTCATTTGTTATATTATTCTTTTCTTTTTCAAAACTATAAAAGAAATTACTGCAATCATTACTGCTCCTATAGCAATATATATAATCGTATCATTAGGTATAGCTGATGAAATAATAATATTTTCTTCCTGACTATCACTATACATCAGTTCTAATAAATCAATAGTTACTGTTTTATCATTTACTTCACCTATGTTACTTGTTGCCGCAGAGGGCATTGTCACATTTAAAACAATTTCCATCCCTGCTTCCTGTAAATCTTCTAATGAATAACCATAACTTTCAAAATCTATGACTGATATAATATCATTAATAGGAATAGTTACAATGATAGAATCAACATCATCTATCTTTTCTTCACTAATAGTTGTGGAAATACTATCATCCAAGGTTAATCCAGTAATAGAAACTCCACTCCAATCATCATTAGTTATTTGTGTAACGGAAGCACTTTCTAAACTTTCTGAATTAAGATATTCTTCTTCAAAGCTTTCATAGAATTCTTCACTTGTCATATTCATAGCTTGTAAAATTGAATCTTGTACTAATAATTCCATTGCAGTTTCACTTGTCATATCTTCATTGACAGTAATATTGATAGTGTATTTCATGCATCCTGTTAAAGATAAGTTTAGCATTAATAATACGATATATTTTAATATTCTCCTCATATGTCCCTCCAAGTTTTACCATATATTGATATCATAAAGTATTTAATCGCATTTTTCAATAAAGCTTTTTTAATCAACCATAAAAAAACATCCTAAGATGTTCGATATTCTAAAGTATACATGATTTGACCATTAAGAAATGTAGTTTCTTCTACAAGTTTCATACCTAAATGTTGATATTTTTGTGCTTTCAATAGAGTATCAGTATCTAATATACAAGGAATATGATTTGATGAAGCATTGTGAAATGGTTCGGCTAATAAAACACGCATATAGCCCTGACCCTGATATTCTTTTTTTACAGCAAGCATGGATACCACAACATAATCTTCAGTATTAGCATATGTTTTTTCATAAGGATTATTCATGAGGGGAATCATTTTTCTAAGTGAGGAATAAGGAATTTCTTTGATATAGCGATATATCATGCGAAAAAATGCTTTAAGGATATTAAATCCCCATTGTTGTTCATCATGTTTATACCAATAAGCTACAAAACCCTCCTGCTTATCAGATGTGGTGTAAAGTAGATTCATATTATAATAGTATTCACACATGATTTGTAGAAGTTTGATAGCATCTTCTCTAGGTATGGTAGTAAACGAACCTTCACCTTCATCATAAAATGCTTCACCTATAACGATGCCTATTTGCTGTAATTCTTCTTTTGTAAGGTTTTCTAGTTTAATCATGTTTTCTCCTATATAAAACAAAAGGATTATTCATCCTTTTGTTCAAGTTGTTCTCTTCTTTTGGCAGCTTCTTTAAACATCGCAATCATAGTATCACTATCATCATTGATAATAGCATCTTTAAGTTTATCAAATTGGTTTTCAAAATTATTAATGGATTGCAATAAAAACTTTTTGTTATTTAAAAACAATTCACACCATAATTCTTCATTGATATTTGCAATTCTTGTAAGATCACGATAAGAGTCACCTGTATATTTTTTAGTATCAAATTTTTGTGTGTCACTATCTATAAGCGATACTGCAATAACATGGGATAACTGAGATGTAAAAGAAATAATTTCATCATGATCATATGGACTCATAATACGAGCTGTTTTAAAACCTAATTGGGATACAAACTGACACATGAATTCAATAGATTCTTTTTTGTTTTTCTCATGTTCAATAATAATATAATTGGCATCAATAAAGACATCTTTGGAGGCATAAGCATAACCACGGCTTTCCTTACCTGCCATTGGGTGCCCACTCACATATTCCACATCATCACTGATCAATTTTAAAGCTTTTTCTAAGAAATAAGATTTAATCCCCACAACATCAGTAACAAGTGAGCCCGGCTTGAATTCATGCGTCGCAATAAATTCTAAAACCTGAGAAGGATATAGGCAAATAATTGTCATATCGCTTTTTTTTACAATTTCATGAGCATCTGTATATCCTTCAATAATACATCCATCTGCTTTTGCCTGTTTTAATGTATCTTCATTTAAATCAACACCATAAACATCATAACCTAAACCTTGCAGTGCCTGGACATAGCTTCCCCCTACAACTCCTAATCCAACTACTGTAATAACCATTTTATACCTCTATTTTTCTCTTTCTTTATCTAATAATTTTAATTTATAATCAGACAGCTTCTTTGTTAAGTCAACATAATAAGCATGAGGATATTCTAAACGGAATAATTCATCCCATAGCATTTCTTTTTGTGCTTTAGAATAATCTCTGATTTCACTTAATGGATATTTTGGATAAACACATTCTCCTTCATCGAAGATAAGCTTTTGCAATGGCACAATATCATAGCTGCCACCTTTAAGCGTTTTATTTTTCCAAGGTGATAATTGATGATAAATAGTTAAATCCTTAGCAGGATCTAATACTTCATCAGCAAATGATATAATATCCGCAGTCGCCTTATTAGTTTCTTTTTCAATTAAACGATAGACTTTTTTATAACCAGGGTTTGTGATTTTTTCAGTATTTTCTGATATTTTAATTTTTGGTTCAATAACACCATTTTTTTCAATAGCGACCAGTTTATAGACACCACCAAATACTGGTGATGATTTAGAAACAATCATGTTTTCCCCAACACCAAAAGAATCTATAGGTGCACCTTGTTCTAAAATAGAACGAATAAGATATTCATCTAAAGAATTAGAAACAGTTATTTTACAATCTGTTAAGCCTGCTTTATCAAGCATTTTTCTTGCTTTCTTAGTTAAATATGTAATATCACCACTATCTAAGCGAATACCTGAAAGACGTTTCCCCATTGGTTCTAAAACTTCATGGGCAACTTTAATAGCATTAGGTACACCACTCTTTAGTGTATCATATGTATCAACTAATAAAGTACAAGCATCAGGATAAGTTTTGGCATAGGATGCAAAAGCTTCATATTCACTATCATATGATTGCACAAATGAATGAGCCATTGTTCCCAGTACTGGAATACCAAACTCTACTCCTGCAGAAACAGCAGCGCTACCAGCAGCACCACCTATATAAGCCGCTCTTGCACCATAATGAGCTCCATCATAACCCTGGGCACGTCTTGCACCAAATTCCATGATTGGACGTCCTTTAGCTTCCTGCACAACACGATGGGTTTTTGTAGCAATTAATGATTGATGATTAACTGTTACTAACAAGAATGTCTCAATTAATTGAGCTTCAATTAATTTAGCTTTAACTGTTATAAGTGGTTCATAAGGAAAAACAGGTGTCCCTTCAGGAATGGCATAAATTGTACCAGTGAATTTAAAGTTCTTTAAATAATCAAAAAATTCTTCATCAAAAATATTCAAGTTTCTTAAAAATTCAATGTCGCCATCAGTAAAACGCATATCTTGGATAGCCTCTATTAATTGCTGCAATCCCGCAAAAATAACAAATCCTCCGTTATCTGGATTATTACGATAGAACATATCGAAATAGGCAATTTCATCACTTTTGCCTTGTTTAAAATAATTATATGACATAGTCAATTCATAAAAATCCATAATCATAGTGATATTTCTTTCACTACTCACGTTTAAAGTTTTCATTATAGAATCCTCCCTCACTGTGTCTTATCATATACCAAATAAACAAAAAAATAAAGATAAAACTAATATTTTATGTCAAGACACCTCAATACTCATCCCTTTTAGCACTGTTTAAAGCATCGTTTACTGCATCAATTAATGCAGTCGATGTTTTAGTAGCCCCAGAAATAACATCTACTTGTTCATTATTTTCTTTTATAGCATCAATTAATGATTCAATCGCAATACCACCAATAGATGGTGTTTCATTATGATCATTAACAACAATATCAACAATTTCATCATTTTCAATCGTTGTAGTCACTTCAAAATCGCCTCCATAGCCGTCAGCTATAGTAGTATAGGATCCGTCTTTATAAATAGACGGGTCTTCCTCCATAACCTGCTTTGTACAACCATATAATATAAATAATAATAGCAATAGAATTTTCTTCATAGTTACCTCCAATTCTATTGTTTACGAAAATAATGAATTTATACAAAAAGACCTCTCTACGAGACAATGTCGTCAATTTAAGAAATGGAAAAGAGGAAATTTTGATAATAGAATTTCC
>JAJQEL010000055.1 GCA_021201655.1 Erysipelotrichaceae bacterium
ATAGCAAATCATTTTAATTATTTAAATTGTCTACTTGACAAAATCACTTCAGAGGCTTGATTTTTTATACTTGTAGTGATAAGTACAATAAAGATATACAGATTGTCAGCAATATATCAAATTCCAGTAAAGATGATATAAAGCGGTCGCATTTTATTGACAATCCGTGTTCTTTAGCATCTTGAAGAAACTGATAAGCTATAATGATGGGGATTGCGTTGAGAATGCTGAGCACTGCTGTGATGAGAGAAAGGAAAGAGAAAGCTAATGCTACTATAGCATATTCATTTATAACATATTCTTTATTCATCATAACATCCACCTTCTTCATCTATATTGTACTTTATAAGTATTATTGATACATCAAAAGGAATTTAATTTTAGGTTAAGATTATGTAAAGAAAAAAAAGAACCTTAAGCTTTTTTGGTTCTTCTATGAAGTATAGTTACAACAACAATAATCACGATCAGCATAATAACTGTACAAATACCTGTTGTTGACCATAACTTTGGTTCACTATATAAACTTGTTAATTCAGATATCTTTCTTATAAGAATTGCTAAAGCATAGCCTGATGTAAAAGCACCTATTAAAGTTAGTATCCATTTAAACCATTTTGGAAAAACTTCAGTAAATAATATAGCTGATACTAGACATACACAAGCAATAAATGCACCAGTCACAAAATGCATAGGGTAACCCTCCTTTTATACAACATTTAAAATAACATAAATCAAAGAATATTGCAATATAATTGTGAAATCAGAAAATGAAAATCATATGAATTTTGCAATAATTGTAGAATTATAGAATTGTTTGTGATAAACTATAGGCAGTTAAAGGGTGGTGTATTATGTTTAGCAGAAAGAGAAATTATTATGGTTCATATTCGTCAAGGAGACGTTCAAATATTCGATTTGATAAGATTATTATTGTCATTGTTGTAGTAGCATTGGTCATTGGTATTGCAGTATGGTTTAATTTTAGCCGAATTCGTTTAATGATTAAGGGTTATTCTTTTTCTCAGCAAAATGAGATCCTAAGCTTAAGTAATGATGATGTAAAAGAAATATTATCCCATGATAAGATGGATAATATTGAAGATTGGATTGAGTTAAGCGAGAATGTTACTTATTATGATGAATATCAACAATACTATACTTTACATAGTGAATTAGAAACAAGTGATGTAGTTTCTAGTATTGATAACATTTTTACGAATTATTATCCAAAGTTAGCTGCTTTAGGATACACAGAAGATCAGGTATGGGACATTTTAGAAACTGCCGATGCTTCTGATTTACAATATCTTATTACTAATGGTTATACTTACAGTGATATTCAACCTTATATGGATATCCAAGGTTTTGACTATCAAAGTATGAAAGAATACGAAGAAGTATATGCAGAAACACAAAACTATACATATGCTGTTTTAATTACGGCTTATCCATTTATTATTTCATCTAATGATGTTGATGCGGTTTATACAATTACAAATCCTGATGATTATACAATACTTGTTAAAGAAGGATTCCAGTTAGATTCATCTTATGTACCTGATGATTTGGTTGACTCAACAGTTGTACCAGTAGCTCCAGACTGTGAAAATTCACAACTCAGAGCTGATGCTATGGCTGCCTTAGAAGAAATGTATAATGATGCTAGTGCTTTGGGTTATAATTTAGTTATCAATAGTGCTTATCGTTCATATGATGAGCAACAAGAGACATATGATGCTTATTTCGCTAAATATGATGAAGTGACAGCGGCAAGTTTAGTAGCTTTGCCTGGTGCGAGTGAACATCAGACTGGTTTAGGTGTTGATTTAACAAGTCAAAGTGTTGTCAGTGGAGAAAGATTAGTCTTCGGTGATACGGATGAATATCAGTGGTGTAAAGATAATTCTTATAAATATGGTTTTATCTTAAGATATGAAGAAGATAAAGCAGATATTACTGGTATTGGTAAAGAACCTTGGCATTTTAGATATGTTGGTGTGGAAGTTGCTACAACTATTTATGAAAACGGCTGGACTTTAGAAGAATATTGTTTATATGCTGGAACAATTCCAGAATTATCATAATCCAGGTTATCCTGGATTTTTTTATGGAGGAAGATATGTTAATGATGGTAGATTATGTGCATCAAAGGATTGCTACATATAATCATTTAAAGATTGGTATTGATTTTACTATGGGTAATGGTCATGATACTTTGTTTTTATCAGATATTTGTGAATATGTTTATAGTTTTGATATTCAACGTGTTGCTTTAGATCATACTAGACAAATACTTAAAAATGATAATGTTCAGCTTATCTTAGATGGACATGAAAACTTTGATTACTATGTCACATCTTTTGATGTGGGAGTTTTTAATCTTGGGTATTTGCCAAATAGGGATCACAATATCACGACAAAACTTGATACCACACAAATAGCTATAACTAAAGCTATTCAATATATGAATCAAGTCTTATTTATTGTTGTCTATCCAGGTCATGAAGAAGGTCATAAAGAAAGTCTATGGATAGATGATTATGTATCATCATTAGATACTTATAAGTTTAATGTATCTAAATATTGCATGCTTAATAAAAACTTATCACCATATGTCATTGAAATAGAAAAAAAGCAGATTTAATCTGCTTTTTTAACATAAGATATATTCAAAATCTTCATTATCGACTGAATAAATAAGATCACTAGGAGCTTGTGATCTGATGTGATATAATTGACCGTCTTCAATTTTACCATTCCATGTAGATACAACAACAATATTCTCGCTGATTTCTTTTAAGAATGATAATAAATCAATTTCACTATCCTTGGCATAAATAACTCTTTTATTATCTAATAATAATACGTCTTGATGATAAGTTGATAAGAAATTCTTCATTTCCTGTACTAATTGATTGTTAGGTGTATTAGCAAAAATCTTGTCTAAATTAGTAATAGGAATACCTGTATCATTGCTATAATCTCTTATAACTTTAGATTTTCCACTACCTGGACCGCCTACAACCAATAATAACTTATGTTTTTTGTCTTTAACTTCCTCAACTTTTTTTGTAATATCCATATTTCATGTCTCCTTTAACTTAAGATTTCTTTATTCAATTATAACATTAACAAAGCATCTTTTCCACTTTTATCATAGATTTTTTTTAGGAGATTTCACGAATTGTTAAAATGAGTTGTCCTAATAGTGTATATTCCTGATATCATCAATTCTGATGATATCAGGAATATACTCTTTTGGTATATATTTGCTCATTTCGTTTTTAAGTTCATCAGTATGCGGAATTAAGGCACAACTAAACAATAGGGCATCAGGAGAAACAATAGCAATAATAGATGTCAATGTTTGCCCAACCAGCTCTAAAGCACCTTCTGGAGTCTTGGCTAAGTTTAAACGTTCGTCGGATAATCCCATTGGTAAATATTGAATTTCCCCAGCTAAATGATTTTTTCCTTTAATTAACTGGCCATCAATAATGATACCAGCACCAGCATGATATTTCATCGGCTGAAATAGGAAAGCTAAATTCTGATACTTGGTTTGTGATGCAAAATACCCTACAGCTGCAGTATTAACATCATTATCAACAACAAAATTCATTTGGTTATAGCGTGATGATAACATTTGTATCATGTTACAATCTGCGAGTCCTGCGATGCTAGCTGATGTAATATAGCCATCATTAATAATACCAGGGATAGAAATACCAACTGTCTCGAAAACATGTTGTAATAATACAGTATCAATAATATCATAAATATCCTGTACACTGAATCTATATTTAATAATATGATTATCAAACATCATTTCATTATCCTCATTATATAAACGATAATCAATATGAATACGATGACTATTTCTAACAATAGAGATAACCAATATCTTAGTATGCTTATGTGTTGAAATAGCTAATGGTATTTGTTTCTTTTCCTTATGGGTGGGTTGAACTTTTTCTTTTTTAGCATCATTAATCATTATTAATGTATTGGTCACATCATATGTTGCAAAATACTGGGCGAGGATATTTAAAACAATCTTATCCTTTAAAATATCCTGTACTTTTGCTAACATATAAGAAATCTGTGGTGCTAATAAAATAACATCATAATTCTTGCCTTCCTTAAACAAATTATTATAGCTTGTGGCACTAATTTGAAAATCGAGTTTGAGCAATTCGGCAGCTTCTTGTAATTTTTCAGCAAAATAAGAAGTTGTCAAACCGCCTGTACAGCTAAGTAATACTTTTACTTGTGGACGGTTAATAAGTTTATGTATACTTTCCTCCATTTCATGGAATAAATCAATGGCATGCTTAAGATTTTGCATTTGAAAATGTAAATAGAATTCATTTTTTCCGCTAATGAGGTTTGTTACACATAATTCTATAATATTCATTGAATTAAAGATTATCTGACTATAACTATTTTCTGATTCTATTATAATAGTATTGATATGATTCTCTAAAGTGAACAAAATAAATAATTAAAAGTTCACTAAG
>JAJQEL010000039.1 GCA_021201655.1 Erysipelotrichaceae bacterium
ATAGCAAATCATTTTAATTATTTAAATTGTCTACTTGACAAAATCACTTCAATGTTTTCGTTTTTTATTCAGTTGATTCTTCGGATTCATTTTCTGTTTCTTCTGATTCATTTTCTGTTTCTTCTGATTCATTGACTTCTTGATTAGTTGTTTCATTTTCATGCGTTTCACTAGAGGCATTAGCTGAGGTTGTAAAGTTATCAGAAGTAAGCGTATTTGTTGAACCAGAAGTTGTTGTTTCTATGAAGATAGCTCCATAATTTGTTGAAGGTATTAAACCATTAAAGGTAACAGTCGAATCAGAAGTAATGGTTTTGGTTTCACCATTAACAGTAATAGCCAGGCTACTACCACTAGGGACTGTGACACTATATGTAACTGAAGTTGAGGTGAGGTTTGTGCGTGTATAGGATGCTATTTCAGTTGCTCCTACTGTTATAGATTGAGAAATCTTATTAGATGAACCAGCACCGTTTTCATAAGCATAATATCCTGTTACAGTATATTCACCAGCAGAGAAAGTATAATTTAATGTTCCGCTGCTTGAACTCAACGATTCACTATAAACCCCATTACCCGATGAATCCGTAACATCAACTTGATATACAATGTTTCCATATATTTGCGTAATATCACCATAATATGGAAGCGTATAACTTGTGCCATTAATGGTATATGTTTTGGTTAATGATGAACTTGTTGAAGATGGATATTCACTAAATTGTACGGATATTGAAGAACCAGATAAAGTTGCAGTAAAGCTTGATAAACTATCAATGTTTGCCCCAGTTGCGGTATCAGATGGCATATTAGATGATTTAAAATATCCACTTATGATACGACTACTAGGTGTTGAACTAGTAGGTGAAATATATGGATAGATACCAGAAATACAAGTTGATTCTTTAACACCACTAGGTTGACTTGGATAACTATTCGTCACACCGTCACTATGTAAATACTTTGCAATTAATGCTGATATTTGCGCGGCTGGCTTACCAGTTGGATAATATCCTAATTTCTGAGCATCGGAATCATATCCACACCAGACAGTCCATGAATAATCTGGGGAATAAGCAGCCATCCATAAATCTTTGCTTTTACCAGCTAGAGCTGTATTAGAGGAATCTGATGCATGATTAGATGTACCAGTTTTAGCACCAATTTGATAACCGAGATTCAAATATGAATAACTTCCTGTACCATCAGATACATAATCGGTCATAATAGAACGAATCATAAATGCAGATTCTTCAGAAAGCGCCTGAGTACTGTTATCTTGAGCATCTTCATCAATATAAATGACTTCACCAGTCTCTACTAAAGTAATACTTTCAACAGTATGAGGTTCAATATAAGTTCCACCATTGGCAATTGCTGCATAAGCACCAGCTACCTCTTCAGGTGTTACTCCTGTAGACCAAGAACCAATGGCATAACCTAAGCCAAAACTCTCATCATACATATCAAAACCAAAACCTTCCATGTAAGATGTCATTTCACTAACACTGACTTCTTCAAGAACTTCACTTAATGTTTGAATAGCAGCTAAATTCCATGATTGGACTAAAGCTTCTTTAATAGTCACATCACCATGATAATTATTATCCCAGTTTTTCGGTGTCCAATCGCCATCACTATATGGAACATCATGGACATAATGAGCAGTAGAATAATCTAAATATTCAAAGGCGGCTGCATAAGCGACAATCGGTTTTAATGCCGATCCAGGTTGATTTCTTTGACCATAATTATAACTTGAATCATTTTGAGCCAATTCCTTGTCGGCAGCATAAGCATAAGTCGTTCCCATGGCTACATAATCTCTAGCTGCTAAAACACCAACAATTCTACCAGTGGTTGTTTCTTGAACTGAAGCTCCTGTCTGTAAATATTCATCAGGATAATCAAATTCTTCGCCAGATGCAATATCATTTAAATAACTTTGTAAATCAGTATCAATATAGGTTGTAATAATCATTGCTGTGGTATTTGGATCGTATCCTGTTGTTTCGTAAACTTCTCGTGTGACTTTATCAGCATAAGCTTGATATTCACTATTGTTTGTTATTGGATTAGAATTTAATGTATTTTCTACAGGTATAGACTTAGCGGCTTCACATTCTTCTTCACTAATATAACCATGATAAGCCATCAAATCCAAAACAATATCTCTTCTTTGCTGGGCTAATTCCAAATTATTAAATGGATCATAATTTGTAGGTGAATTGATACATCCAGCTAATAATGCAGCCTCTGGTAAAGTTAAGTTCTGTGGTGCTTTATCAAAGTAATAATAAGATGCTGCATATAAGCCAATTGCTTTATTACCATAACCATAATAAACATTATTTAGATAAGCTGTAATAATTTCTTCTTTCGTCGTTTGTGACGTTGCTTCGATTGATAGAACAAGTTCACCAACTTTTCTTTCGATCGTCTGTTCTTCACTTGGATAATAAGTCTTCTTAATCAACTGCTGGGTAATAGTTGAACCGCCAGCAGTAATGCCACCAGCAGCAATATTTCCCATTAAAGCTTTCAAAATTCTCGGAACATCAAAACCATTATGTTCATAAAATCTTGAATCTTCTGCTGCCACTACAGCATCAATCATAACTTGAGGAATATCTTCATATTCAATATCTTTTTTTGTTCCTGAGGAACCATATGAATAATATTCATTGCCATCCTGATCAACTTGTACAGAACTTGAAGTATTCAAAAGAGCATTCTTAGAAAAACCTGATACCTGATTCAAGATGCCATAGCCAAGATAAATACATACTGATGACATGGCAACGATAACAGCCATCGCAATGATTTTAACTGCTCTGATACGTTGACGTTTAACGTTTTTCTTTTTATTCATTGACTGCAACCTCCTAATCTTCACTATCTGTAGTATCGGTACTATATTTTTCAAAATATTTTTCAAAAGCAGCATTCACTAAAGTCTGGCAAGCACTTGTTGATCCAACAGACTGTGCTGCTGACATACACGCCATTGCAATTTCTGGATCATCATATGGAGCATAACCCACAAAAGCTCTATTATTATATTTTGTTCCATCAACATAAACTTCAGCAGTACCAGTCTTACCTGCTGCCTCAGTAATACCATTACCATTATAACTAGCAGCTAAACCTGTTACACAACCTTCTCTAAAACCTAATTGGACACGTTCAATACCTAATGCATAGCTCGAAACGTCATCTAATACTTTAACTTTATGCTGTAATTTAGCAATCTTTGTTCCATCACTTGTTTCTTCAAATGTTTCCATAAACAAGTGCGGCTGAATTCTTTTACCATCATTTGCAATCGTTGAAACATATTGCAATAATTGAATCGTTGTATAGGTATCATATTGACCAATAACAGCATCCAATAAGTTACCAGCCTGACGACTTGTAATCTTACCACGATAACCTAATGCTTCGTAAGGCACATCTAAACCAGTTTTAACACCTAAACCTAAATCGCCAGCATCTTTACGTAATGTATCAAAAGCACTTTCATCAATATTTAATGTGCCACCATAAGTATATGTACCGCCACCGAGCAATACAGCTATATGCCACATAAAGACATTGGATGATTGAGCTAAAGCCTGAATATCATTTAATGTTCCTAAACCACTCTTAGTCCATGAATATTTTGTAGCTGTACCAGCTATCTTAAAACCAGCACTAGTATCATCAAATGTTGTACTTGTGGTAATCAAGTTTTCTTTATAAGCAGTATATATCGTCGCACCTTTAAATGTAGAACCGACTGCATAAGCTGATAAATAATTACCAGAAGCATAATCAATAATAGTGCCATCTTCCTGTCTTTGCTTACCAGCCATCAAATAAACTTCACCAGTATTAGGATCCATCATTGATATAAAAATACCATCGTTCGTAGGCCAGTCATTTTCTTCCATAATTTCTTCAATTAAATCACTAATATATTCCTGTATTTCCCAATCAATTGTTAAACGAATATTACTACCTGAACTACCACTAGAAACAGTTTCAATACTAGGATTACCATCACTATCATAAGTTAATGAATAAGTTGCAGGAGTACCTGATAAAATACTTTCATATTGTTGTTCTAAACCTGATGTTCCAACACGTGAATCATTATTATAATCCAATGCCAATAATTTATCCTGGCTACTTGCAGGCAAGCCTTGTTTCTTTGTTGTAACACTACCTAATACTGATTTAAACGTAGATCCATAAGTATATTCTCTTGACCAGTCTGTGGTAATTTGTATACCACGTAAAATATCACCATTTTCGCCAATAACACTTGCTTCCTTAACGCTTAAATCTTCTAATAATACAACAGATCCACTTGTACATGTTTCTATTTTATTATAGAGCATATAATAGCGAATATCATCATCTGATAAATGTTCCTCTAATATTTCATCAGTAATTCTTTCAAGTTTTAACTTATATATAGTATCACTATCACCTGATAATTCATCATCACTTAAAAGACTATTCACATAATCAGGATCCTTCATAATAAGATAATCTTTTTTATCCCTTGTAGTAACAGATGAAATATCAACATCCACATTTTCTATTAAAAAATTAACAATAATTTCTATTTCTCCGCTTGTAATACCACTAACTGTATAATAAGTAGCACAATTAATGGTTTTATTATAAACCAGGCGCGTATAGTTACGATCATAAATATTCCCTCTTGCCGTATCTTTGGTAAAAGTACTCGTATTATATTGCGAAAGCTTTGTTGTATAATATTCTTGTTGATTGACTTGTAGATAATACATTCTACCAAGCAACATGACACCAATAAAAATAACTGCTCCGATAAGTATCTTGAATCTTCGAGAAATAACATTTTCAGGCTGACTTTTAATTTTGATATCTTCTTCTTTAACGCCTTCAAATTTTGGTGAGTTTTTCTTAAATATATTCAAAAGATACACCTCCACATCTTATGTTACACGAAAACACATAAAAAACAAAGTTAAAACAAAACATTTAGTCAATTTCACAAATTAACAAAGAAAAAGCGATTTAAATCGCTTTAAAATAAGCTACCATCCCAGCCCCAATCCTTGATGCCATGATATGTAACATACACATGATCACCAGGTATATCTAATTCCTCTTCAAGAATATCACATATTGCAGCTGTCATTTTATTGTAGGCATCTCTAGAAGCATTACCAAATAAGGAAACTGAAACATAAGCGCCTTTTTCTAATTTTTCTCCACCAAAATATAAATCATATTGATCATCAAATCCAACCATGAGATATGTTTCACCTTTACCTAAGATAGAAACAGCTTTTCCTAATTTTGATTTGATAATTTCTTTCTTTTCATTACTTAACTCTATTGTTACTTTTGAATCAATAAATGGCATATAAAAACCTCCTTTGAGATATCATAATTCAAAAACGTTCAAAATGCAATATTTTAGATTTCATTCCTTTATAAAAAATGATTCACTCATAGATTATTTCTACAATTTCACACAGTTTTGACAATATAATATGGTAAATAGTGTGTAAAATGACGAGTGTGAAAGGAGATAGACTTCATGAAAAAAAGATTATCTTTAATTATATGTATTGTATTAATTGTTGCTTCATTAGGTGGCATTGCAGGTACTTTATATTATGCTAAGACAACAAGCACGAGTTCTGCTATAGAAATGAGTGAAATATCAGGTGATACTGATAATACTTCTATGGAAATGGGAGAAATGCCATCAAATAATTCAATGCCTGATAGTTCTTCTGATGATTCTTCTTCAATTCCTGATATGCCTTCTGGAGATATGGATGATTCATCTTTACCTTCTGATGCAACAGAGATGCCTTCACGTGATTCTTCATCAGTTCCTGACTTGCCTTCAGGTGATAGTGATTCATCAGCAATGCCTTCAGGAGATATACCTTCAGGGGAAATGCCTGATAGCAGTTCAGATTCTACAAGTCAGGTATCTATGGGTCAAGGAATGGAATCTACGGAAATATCAACGACAAGTGACTCCTTAAGTGTTATTGAGATTGTTATTATTAGTGTTTGCGTGGTTGTGTTTATGTTATCATTGACTTATTTGATTATGAGTAACTTAGGTCAAAAAACATTAAAAGAAACATTCTATGGAACAAAGCCAACAGCAATCTATGCTATTGTTAATGTTTTAGGAATTTTATTCTTAGTATTAGCCATTGTTTTAGGAAGTAATATTTTCTTGTTAGGAAATTCTTCTTCATCTAATGAAATGCAAATCGAAGAAACGACAACAGTTAATAGCTCAAGTGATAGTATTGACGCCTCTGCCGTTTTAGAAGTAACTGATACGCAAACATTGACTAATCAGGATTTAACATCTACCAATGAAGATGAAAATGTTATTTTAGTTACTGATGGTGGAGACTTGACTTTAACTGATTCCACAATTACTAAAGAAAGTGGTGATACTTCAGATACAGAAAGCAGTGAATTTTATGGCTTAAATGCAGCTATACTTGTACAAGAAGGAAGTACTTTATCTATTAGTGATACAGATATTTCTACAAGTGCTCAAGAAGCTAATGGTATTTTTGCTACTGGTGAAGATGCTTCTATTACTGTATCTAATGTCACAATTACTACAACAGAAGATTCATCAAGAGGTTTAGATGCTACTTATGGAGGTACAATTATTGCTGATAATGTAGAGATATCTACTAGTGGTTCTCATTGTGCAGCTGTGGCAACAGATAGAGGAGAAGGAACAATCACAGTCACTAATTCAGTATTAAATACTGCTGGTAAAGGTTCTCCATCTATTTATTCTACAGGTAATATAACAGTTAGCGATAGTACTGGTACCGCAACTGATGCCTCTCGCGCTGTTATTGAAGGTAAGAATTCCATTACTATTGAAAATACAACTCTATATGCTCAAGGTGTAGGTAGAACTGATGACGGGATTGATAATTGTGGTGTTATGATTTATCAAAGTCAATCAGGTGATGCTGATGAAGGTACAGGAACTTTTACAGCAACTGATTCTACTTTAGAAATACTAGAAGATTCTACTGTGTATGATACAACACCAATGTTTTTTGTCACTAATACAGATGCTATTATTAATTTAGAAAATACAACACTTAATTATGGTAGTGGTAAGCTCATTGTTGTATCTGGTAATGATGGTGAGTGGGGTAGCGTTGGTAGCAATGGCGGTAACTTAACTTTCAATGCAACAAATCAAACATTAACAGGTGATATTTATGTGGATGAATATTCTACTTTATCATTAATCTTAAAGAGTTCTACATTAACTGGTACTGTTAATGCTGATAACAGTGCACCTCAATTAGATATTTCATTAGATAGTGATTCTAAATGGGTTGTAACAGGTGATTCATATATTACCACTTTAACTTTGGCAGATGAAGATGATTTATCTTGTATTGATGATAATGGTTATACTATTTATTATGATAGTGATGCTTGTAGCTGGCTTAATGGTGAAACTATTACTTTACAAGATGGTGGAACTTTAACTCCTGCTTCGTAAGATATCCATGGTGGATATCTTTTTTTATTTATGATATGATGTAGCGGGAGGAAAACGTATGAGCAGAATAATTTTTTTAGATATAGATGGGACACTAACAATGCCTGATATGGGCGTAAGTGATAAAGTTATATGGGCGATAAATAAAGCTAGAGAAAATGGCCATTATGTATTTATTTGTAGTGGTCGTAATAGAGCAGGTGTTAAATCATTGGAGTATATTGGTTTTGATGGCCTAATTTGTAGTGCAGGTGGTTATATTGAGGTCAATGGTCAAAAGATTTATGAGTCTGCATTAAGTGATGAAAAACTTAAACTGGCAAGGGATGTTTTTGATAGAAATCATGTTTATTATAATATGGAAGCTACCCACATGACATTTCAAAGTAAAGAAATGAGTGAACTATTTGTTAGTCAACGTATAAATGATAATATGAATTCAGAATTACAAAGAATGTTATCAGAAGAAAAAGATATGTTTAATATTCATTCTTTTGAAGAATATGAACAAAATCCTGTGCCAATTCAAAAAATGAGTTTTATATGTCAAAATATATCACAACTAGATGAACCAAAGGCAGTATTATCGAATGATTTTAATTTTGTCATTCATGACATCTTTTCTGCAAAAACAATTAATGGCGA
This sequence comes from Erysipelotrichaceae bacterium, assembly GCA_021201655.1. GTDB lineage: Bacteria > Bacillota_I > Bacilli_A > Erysipelotrichales > Coprobacillaceae > JAJQDJ01. The sequence goes on from JAJQEL010000039.1 coordinate 8,201, forward strand.
AATAATCATTAAAGGTACCGATAAAGGTAAAGCTATTCATCAAGTTGTAGACTATTTAGGTTTATCAATGGAAGATACTATTGGTTTTGGTGATTCCATGAATGATCTACAAATGATTCAAGCATGTCATCATGCAGTGGTGATGGGTAATGGATCTAGTGAATTAAAACAATATGCAACTACAGTTTGTGAAAGTGTTAAAGAAGATGGCATCTATCATGAATTAGAAAGATTAGGATTAATTAGATAATAAAAATTTATCAAAATAATAAAATACTTGAATTTTATATAAAATGGTGTATTATAAAGGAGGGAAATCTTTTCCCGTCCTTGGAACACTATATATATCACTTCCCCACTTGCATTTTTCAGAAATATACGCCACTATTGCTCTGAATTCTCTTTATTTATATAGCTTTCACACAAAAACATAAATAAGCAAGAATACTTCTGGTATATATTCCCTTAAAATTGTTCCAAGTAAAAAGAGAGCATTGCTCTCTTTTTTGATGTTATTCATTTGCATATATTTCATATGAACTACATATAAGTAGAAATAAAAATCCAGTTTGTACAAAGAATATTGTATAATCCATGGTACCATGGATTAATACAATCATGATATAGGCAATAATCAAGGCAAACAATTCTAGATCTTGTTTTCTAGAAAATAAGCGATAAATTCCTTTTAACATACTGATAACATAAGGAGCTATTGTTGCCAAACCAACAACGCCAAAACAAAGCAACGGATCTAAATAAACACTATGAGCGTGTTGTGTGGGATAACCATTATATTGTTCATAGATATGCATATAAGTCATTGGACCTTCACCAAATAATGGATGTGTTTTGATATTCACTATAGCTGTGGACCAAATCTTTTCACGGGTTTTAAAATAAGAAACAATATTATCAAACCTAGGAAATTTTTCGGGATTAAATAAGAAATAAGTACATATTCCTATAAATCCTGCTAAGATAACACTACATGTCTTATAATGTTTATCTAATATAAGCATCATAATAATGCCGACCGCTAAAGCAGGCCACGCAGTACGACAACCTGTTAAAACAAGTAAAAACAAATTTAAAACAATCGCAAAAATATAATAAACTAAATAGTTCAAATGATGCCAGGGATCTTTCATTTTAAAAATCTTATAAAATATTAAACAAACAAAGAACTCAATCATCATTGCATAATAGTTTGCATTAAAAAAGACTGAATTAATACGGTCCTGGGGACTATTAAAAATAATGACTTCAAATTGATTGATCTCATAATTATTCAATACACCTATATATTCAACTAATCCATAAAATGCTGCAAAAACACTTAGTACAACAAGTAGATCAGTAATGAAATCAAATAATTCATTGGTGATGTAAACTCTATAGAATAAAGTAAATGAAAGAAGCACGAGAATTCCTACAATACAGGCAACACCATAATAATTTTGATAAAATAAGGAAACAATAAAGCTCAACACGCAGAAAACAAGAATAAAACGACTCTTAGGCAAGCGCTTATAAGCATCCTGAATTTCACCTGTAATAAGTAAGCGAATAGTTAAAAGTGCTATCACAATAGCACACATATAAAAAGGTAAAAACATGGAAATAACGGCAACTATAATATATCTTTGATGATGGGTAAAATGTTGCCTCATATAACTTATTCCAAAAATAGTTATCACCCCCTAAATAGTATAACTATTTTACAACATAAAAAAAATTTTGTATACTATTAAAAGGAGAAATATGTAAAAAAAGAGGTTATAATATGCAGTATTTATATGTCTATAATTATGAGATAGAAGAAAAAGAACTTTGTGAAATGGAATTTAAGCGTTTGTTTAAGGAAACAATGAAAACAAAATATTATATAACTGAAACATTTATAGATTATACAAGAAGTCCTTATATAAGAGGACGCCTAGATATCATGTTTATGGATACTTCTTTTGATCATATTGTTCAATCTATTATTGATGCTAATCTTTATTATTTAAATTTTAAAGTTATTTATCTAAAAAACGATATTACACATGTTCACTATAAGGATTCTCTTGATAAATGTAAAGCAGCAGCTTTACCAATTAGCGGCTCAGTAAATATGCATCATCCTAAAATAATATTCGCCATAACTAAAATAGATGATTTTTGGTATTTTGGCATATACCATGAGAAGTCTTTATGGAATAAACATATGGATAAACCTCATTCTTATTCACATTCACTCAATTTAAGAGATGCTAGAGCTATTGTTAATATAGCAGTAGGTCAGGATTTAAATAAAAAAATTATTGATCCTTGTTGTGGGGTGGGAACCGTTGTGCTTGAAGCATTGGGTATGGGATTAGATATCAAAGGATTTGATATTAATAGATACGTTTCTTATCAGGCACGACTTAATCTGGAATATTATGGTTATGATCCCTTATTGATTCAAAGAAAAGACATGCGTGAAATAAAAGAAATATATGATGTCACTATATTAGATATCCCTTATGGCATATATAGTCCTTTTACCTATGAACAACAACTAGATCTATTACAGCATATTTTATCCAATGAATTGGTATTGGTATCTCATATATCCATGAATGATGAATTAGAACAATTAAATTATAATATTATTGATCAGGCAAAAATCAATAAAAGCAATTTTATTCGTTATATAACATATGCGAGAAAGGAGAATAAGCATGAAACATATATTTATGATGCATAATATTAAGAAACATTATGAGTTAAAAAAAGACATTGAAGAAATTATGGCAGGTTATGATTATGAGATAGTGTTTACATCATCAATTGTTGATAGTCAAAATTATATTAGGAATTATCCAACTAAAGCAAGATTCTATATTGTTGGCGGGGATGGCACATTGAATGATATGATACAGGTATTAGTTCATACTGATCATGAAGTTGTTTTATTACCACTAGGAACTGGTAACGATTTTTGCCATTTCTTAACTAAAGAAAAAAATCCTAAAAAATTATTAAAACAATCATTAGAATTACAAGCTTCGAAGATTGATACCATTTTATTAAATGATCGTTATTATGTTAATACAGCTTGTTTTGGTGTGGATAGTGTTATTGCCACGCATGTTCATGATGTTGCGCATATTCCTTTTGTTCCTGAAGATAAAAGTTATCTTTTATCAATCGCAAAACATGTTTTTACCTATAAAAATGATGAAGTCAAGATTATTGTTGATGGTAGAGTGTTATATCATGGTCAAATTGTTTTGTGTACATTCAACAACGGAAAATATTATGGTGGTGGTTTTCCCATTACTCCTAAAGCGAATATTCAAGATGGCTACATAGATTTATGTGTAGTAGATAAAGTGCCTAAATATAAGATACCATATTTAATAACAGTATTATTAAAAGAGAAACTTTATACACGTAGTGAAGTTCATAATTATCGTATTAAAGAAGCTACTGTATATTGTCAAAATACTTGTAATATGGATGGTGAAGAATTTGAAACTATTAGATATCATTTTCTTATTCAACCACATAGCTTAAACTTTGTATTATATAAATAAAAGAAAAAAAGGATTTATTCCTTTTCTTCCACTACATCATCTTCAATGTACTCTTCTTCAACATCAACATAAGTTTCCACATAACCACAGGTTTTACAAATTGCTGCTTTTAAAGGATAAACAATCTTTTTTAAATCAGGTTTCTTTTCAATAACTGAAAAATCACTGATTGGTTGTGCTTCATCTACAATATATCAATTTTCCTGCATTTCTTTATGACATCTAGGGCATTTTCTCAAGATTATCACCTCTAAACATATTATACAAGAAAACGCCATGAAAACAAAGAGAAAAATAATTTTTAGTAAATATGAAGTAAAATAGTCATGATATCATCAATATAAACTCTCATATCTAAAAAATCATAACATGAAAAAACCATTATTTTCCATTCTATTTGTAGAAATATGTGTTATAATGTTGGCGAGGAAGTGATTAAAGAAACATGATAAAATTAGAGAATGTAACTAAAGTTTATAAGACTGGTGTAAGAGCCATCAATAACATTAATGTTAATATTGAACCAGGTGAATTTGTTTATGTTATAGGTTCAACAGGAGCAGGAAAATCAACTTTTATTAAGTTATTATATAGAGAAGAAAAAGCAACATCAGGAAGAGTTATTGTTGCTGGACAGGATGTTTCAAAAATCAAAAATAGAAAAGTTCCTTATTTTAGAAGAAATATAGGGGTCGTTTTTCAGAATTTTAGATTGTTACCTAAGAAGACAGTTTTTGAAAATGTAGCATTTACTTTAGAAGTTACAGACACACCGAAGGCTGAAATAAGAAAAAAAGTTAGAAGAACACTGGAATTAGTAGGATTAGAAGATAAAGCTAATGCTTTTCCACATGAATTATCTGGGGGACAACAACAGCGTGTTGCGATTGCGAGAGCAATCGTCATTTCACCTAAAGTATTGATTGCTGATGAACCAACAGGAAATTTGGATCCTGATACATCACAGGAAATTATTGAATTATTAATGCGTGTTAATGAAATTGATCATACAACTGTTTTGGTTGTAACTCATGATAGAGAAATCGTGCAAAAATATAAGAAACGTACGATTTTAATTGAAGACGGATGTATTAAAACTGATACAAGCGCAGGAGGTTATGTTGATGGAACTTATTAGTTGTATAAAAAACTTCCCCAGACATTGTAAAACTGCAATCCAAAATATATGGCGTAATGGTGTTATGTCAGTTTCTTCAATTTTTGCCGTATTGATTACTTTATTATTGATTGCTGTTATTGGTATTGTGGCGATTAATATTCAGGATATGACTTATGGTATTGAAGAAAGCTTGTCTATTTATGTAAAATTAGATCAGGATGTTAGTGATGAAGAAGCTTTAGAAATTCAACCAGAGATTGAAGCTATTGATGGTGTAAAAACGGTAGAGTTTTCATCTAAGGATGATGAATTGAATAAGTTGATCGAAGCTCAAGATGAAGACGGAGCAGAATTGTTTGAAATGTATCGTGATGATAACCCTTTAGGAGCAGCTTTTAATGTTGAAGTGGAAGATGCTACTCTTATTGATGAAGTTGTTGAACAAATTGAAGTTATTGAACATGTCAATCAGGCAACAGCAGGTGGTGAATCCACAAGCTCTTTAGTAACAACATTAGAAACCATTCGTAATGGGGGAGCTGTATTTGTATTAGCTTTAACCGTGCTAGCGTTATTTATGATTGCTAATACGACTAAAATGACAATCGCTGCTAGAGAAACCGAAATTAGTATCATGCGTATGGTTGGTGCTAGTAACTGGTATATTCGTTTACCATATATGTTAGAAGGTATTTTTATAGGTATTATTGGTTCTATTATACCTATTATTGCTATTTATTTTGGATATCAATATATATACGAAAGTGCGAATACGTTATTACCTAATATGTTAGCTTTAAGAGAGCCGTTTCCTTTTATTTGGCAATGCTCAGGTATTTTAGTAGCATTAGGTAGTGGTGTTGGACTTGTTGGAAGTTTTGTTTCAATAAGAAGATTCTTAAAATTCTAAGAATCTTTTTTATGTTAAAAATATGTTAGTTTATATGTATGGACTGATTAATATTTGACTTAAAGATTCATTTTCTCTATAATAGGTTATGTGTTAAAAGGTGGGATATTATGTTCACAAAAAAAGAAATATTTACTATTCCTAATATACTCAGTTATTTTCGGATTGCACTTGTGCCAATTTTTATATATGTTTATTTTCATGCTGAATCTCAGCAAGATCATTTTTTATCAGCAGGCATTTTAGTATTATCTAGTTTAAGTGATCTTTTAGATGGGTTAATTGCTAGGAAGTTTGATATGATTACTGATTTAGGTAAGCTTATTGATCCAATAGCTGATAAATTAACGCAGTTGGTTGTGGCTTTGGCCTTGATGTCTACATATCATTTATATACTTTATTGGTATTTATTATTTTAGTAAAAGATGGTATGCTATTATTTATAGGTTATTACATTTATAGGAAAACAGGCAGACATATCAATCAAGCCCAATTACCTGGTAAGATAGCTACAGCTCTGTTCTTTGTTGTATCTATTGCTTTAATTGCTTTCTATTTACCTAATACGGCTATTGCTAATATTATGATAACATTAACTTCAATATTTATGGTTATCGCAATGCTTTATTATGCCATCGAACTCTATCATGTTTATCAAGGCATAGTCTAACAAATTTCTACTTCTATTATAGCTATAATAATAGTGGTGATAGCTATGAATATTAGAAGAAATATGGGTATTATCTTAATGATGTTTGGGGTACTACTGACAATTGATCAAAATCGTAGTCAAAATGAACTATTCTATGAAATAGAATTATTAGTTCAAACATATTGGCCACTTATCATCAGTTTTATTGGTATCTATATGATATCAACACCAAGAAAAAGATAACGATTAGCATTACGCTAATCGTTTTTATATTTTTTCTAATTCTAACTGTATATATGTATAACTATTTATTATTTCTAATGCTTCATCTTCAGTTATGCTTTGACTCCAATCATTTAGATCTGTAGTGGTATAAAACCAAGGAGATTCCGCATTTGCTTCACTATTATATATAATTGCTTCATTAAGTATTAAAGAATTATCAGTAAAGGTATAATAAGCATAAGTAGCATATGAAGCACTATTAGAACATTCGTTAGCAAGCGTACCATTATCACATAAATAATAACGATTTCTTTCACTACCCTCTACTATATGTACTATTTCATCATTATCAATCGTATAAATATCATAAATCACTTCATTCCAGCTACTATCATCATCTGGATACTCTCCAATAATCAGTTCATCAATACCATTATTATCAATATCTTTTAAAAGATAACCTAAATTATATGAACTGTTTTTTGTTTCTTCGATAATATTATCATAAGTATCAATTGTTTGCGTATTTGATGTTTCAGTAGTACTATTTTGAGTAGTTGTTTCATTTTCAGTTTCATTATTACTTTGGCATCCAATAAGTGTAATGCTTAGTAATAAACATAGTATTATTTTCTTCATATTATTCTCCTTGTGATAAGATCTTTGTATTCTAATGCGGATTGGTTAATATCAGATGGATTTGATATTATAGGATCTTTATAATATTTCATCATTAGATTATTCATATCATTTAATATTTTTGTTTTCGTGCTATTACGTTTGTTGTCACTATCATCTTGTAAGCCAAAGAATCTTAAAGGTGGATAATCTTTAGGGTCTTGTTCATATGTATTTAATCCCAAGGGATTGATATCATGCATGAGTTTAAAAAATTCTTTGATAGCTTCACTAGGTAATCCTTCTAAATAATCATCTAATGGACATTTGAATAATTGATAACTTCTAGGGACATAATCAGCATATTTGCATCCAAATTCATTGATGAGATTTTCGATAGGTTGTATTTCTAAAAGTTTTTGATATTCTATAGAACTTTGATAGGTATTATAAGAATTGGTAAATACAGGATATCGATTATTATTTATCATAAAATCATTGACTGCTTTAAAATCGTTGGCTTTTCTATGAATATAATTTTCAATATCTTCATCTGTAAAGCTCATGCTTCTTAATATTTTATAATTATTAGGTCTATCTAACAGATATTCAACACTTACAGGGTTAATATCATCCATCAGTTTAAAGAATCTTCTCCTAGTCTTTACTGGTAATCCTTTTATGAGGAAATCAACTTTTCTCATATTATCTAATTCAATCATTTTATAGTTCCTTTCTTGTCAAATGTTAAATTCTTCTTTAACATTATATCAAATCTGTGAAAATAAGTGATACCATTTATATCCAATATAATAAATTGTTTCTCTTGCGAGAAAAGGAAGTTTAGTATTTATTGTTTGATATCTTGTGGTAGGAGTAGGAGATGTATAGGCAATAATACCTATATCTTTAGCCATGGCCATTGCTCTTTTCATATGCAAAGGATCACTGACTATAATAGCAGTTGTGTAGTTATAGGTATCCATAATAGTTTTTGCATTTTCTAAGTTTTCTTGGGTAATTGTTGATGTTTCTTCAAGCAGAATGTCATTTTCAGGGACATTGCAGGAAATTGCATATTGTTTAGCCTGATAGGCATCAGATAATGTGTTACCTTCGGCAATACCACCTGTCATCATAATCTTATCAACATAACCTTCATTATAAAGATCAATGGCATGATTTACTCTTTCTTGATAAACTAACGATATAGAATGAGGATAAGCAGCTGCACCTAAGACAATGGCTATATCTGCTGTTTGTGTTTCATCCTTATAACTATAGTTTAAAATACTAAAGGCATTGGCTAATATATAAACTATTACTAATAATATTATCATAAAAATATATTTTAATTTCTTCATAAATCATTCCTTCATTGTGATTAATAATGTAAACAATTCAGCTACTGGAAAAGATAACCATACACCAGTCATTCCAAATAACTTTGATAATATAAGCGCAAAAACAATAATCGATAAAATACCTCTACTTATTGCAATCATAAATGATTTCTTAGGTTTATTAGTCGCACTAAAATAACTCGCTCTAATCATATTCATTGATGCAAAAATATAACCAATAAAATAAATAATCATTCCCTTATTAGCATAAATCTCTAACATTTTAGATCCGTCACTATTAAACAATGATACTAATTGTGATGAAAATAAGACTACAATAACTATTAAACATCCTGCAATACCTAAACCAATGAATAAGGCATGCTTTAATACTCTTCTAGTACCTTCAATATTTCCTTGACCATATAATTCACTCAGTAATGGCTGTTGTCCTTGTGAAATACCATTAAATAAAGAATTACCTACTAATGCATAATTAGCAATAACACCATAAGCTGCCACCGCAATATTACCATCTAGACCTAATAATATATAATTAAAAGCAGTTGTTGTTATACCACTTGCTATCTCATTGATAAAATAGGATGTTCCAAGTTGACAAGCTTGAATCAGATACTTTATAGAGGGGAATACAAAATGAAACTTAATAGTATTTTTCTTGGATAAATAATGTATCATACAAACAAGCATACTCATAATCGGAGCAGTTCCAGTAGCAAGCGCTGCTCCAGCCATCCCCATATGCATAGGAAAAATAAAAATATAATCAAAAACTATATTGTAGAAGCTACTGAGTAATGTGGCTATCATAGCATGTTTAGGAGCATAATCATTTCTTACAAATGGAACAATAGTATTATTGAGCATAAAAAATGGTGCACATATTAAAACAATTTTTAGATATGTTGTACCTGTTTTCAGAATGATTTCATCACCACCCATGATTTTTAAAATCATACTTGAACAAAATAGTCCTAATAATACAAATATGATACTTAATAGGAGCTCCCACATAATAGCATGAGAAAACATCATTTTAGAGACATCTTTATTGTTTTCTTTAATAATAGTATATCTTGTCGCAAAACCCATACCTATCATAGATCCAATCGCAAAAATCAAGCTATAGATAGGTAAAGCTAAATTTAAAGCCGTAATTCCATTTGTTCCTTCAGCTATTGATATAAATAACGTATCAATTAATATATAACAAGACATACCAATAGTGGCAAACATATTAGGTATAATATATTGACGTAAGCGTTTTTCTAAAGTCACTTGCTGTTACTCCAGTTTTCTTCCAAATCTTTATTAACATGATAAGCTAAATATTCATGCATATACCCCTCATATTGCATAAGCATCTTATTACCTTTATATTTTTTATAAAGATATTCAGCTCTCTTGAGTGGAGAAGAATAGTATTTAAAATGAATTTCTTTTATATTCATAAAGTATTGCATATTTAAAGGACATGCTTCACTTTGTACTCCATCATTAAGAGGAATACAAGAAAGCATTTGATTATTGTTAGTCATCCATGAAACAATATCAGCATGATCACATGTTAACGTCCATACAACATTATTTCCTGATATATTAGGAAATAATGTTGTTCTATTAAATTAGAAAATATATCAGAAAACCTAGTATTTTTATCTATTAAATAAGTTGTACCATGATCATTCATATCATCTGCTAGACAGACACTATCACGATTTATTTTTATAAGCATAATATCCCCTCCGTTTTTCAAATTATATCAAATCAATTTATAAATATAAAGATGATACTTCAATTTTAACTTTTCTTTCGATATAATAAAGATAACGAAGGGGATGAAAATATGGAAAAATTAGTTATTGGATATATTGGTAATGGTAAAAGCACAAATCGTTATCATATTCCTTATGTATTAACAAGGCAGGATAAAATAAAAATCAAATCAATCTATGCTAGACATCAAAATTGGCAACCTATTGAAGGTGTTCATTATACTGATAATTTAGATGATTTACTGGATGATGAAGAAATACAAGTCATAGTTGTAACAACACCATCACAGTTCCACTATGAATATGCTAAAAAAGTGATTTTAGCTCATAAGCATTGTGTTGTAGAAAAACCATTTTGTGAAACTTATGCGGAAGCTCAAGAATTGTTTGATTTAGCTAATGAGAATAATATCATTGTAGAATGTTATCAAAATAGAAGATTCGATAGTGATTTCTTAACTGTACAAAAAGTGATTGAATCAGGCAAATTAGGAGATTTATTAGAATTAGAGATGCATTTTGATTATTATCGTCCAGAGATTCCTGAAAATATTCATGAGTTTTCTAAAGTGAATTCTTATCTATATGGACATGGTTGTCATACATTAGATCAAGTGATTTCTTATTTTGGTAAACCTGATTCTATACACTATGATGTGAGACAATTATTAGGTGAAGGAAGATTTAATGATTATTTTGATTTGGATTTGTATTATGGAACCTTAAAGGTATCAGTGAAATCGAGTTACTTTAGAGTGAAAGACAGACCAAGTTTTATTGTATATGGTAAGCGTGGTATGTTTGAAAAGGTTAAGAAAGATAAGCAGGAAGAACATTTGAAGTTATTCTATATGCCAGGTTCTGACGGCTTTGGTATTGATTTACCTAGTGATTATGGAACATTAACATATTATGATGAAAATGGTTATCACGAAGAAAAAGTTATTTCAGAAGTTGGTGATTATGCTCGATATTATGATGCATTATATGAAACCATTATCAATGGCAAAGAACCATTAGTAACATCAGAACAAACATTACTGCAACTTGAAATATTAGAAAAAGGCATATCTACGTTAAGGTGATTGTATGAATGATGTAGAAGTATTAAGTCAAATAGGAAAGTCCAAATGTCAAATGACGAATGATGATCCGATACGTTTTTTTTACTAGAGCAGTGTTGGCAGGATTATATTTAGGTGTGGCAGCGATTATATCTTATACTTTAGGAGCTTTGTTTGGTGATAATACAGCTGTTTCTAAAGTTGTTGTGGCTGGTTCATTTGGAATAGGTTTGGTAGCAATTATCTTTTTAGGTGCTGAATTATTTACAGGTAATTGTTATGTTACCATGATGCCTGTATTAAAAGGTGAGTTGAAATTAAGAGATATTATTCCTGCATGGATTGTTTGTTATATTGGTAATTGTATTGGCATTGGATTAATCTGTTGGCTGTTTATTATGGGCGGATCCCAAACCAGTATTTTAAAGCCATACTTACAAAGTCTTATTGATGCTAAACTTAATTTTGATTTCGTTCAATTAATTATTCGTGGTATTTTATGTAACTTTATAGTTTGTATAGCTGCTTATGCAGGCGTTAAAATCAAAGGTGACAGTGCTAGGCTTATTGTTATTATGGTGATGGTTATGGCATTTGTCTTACCTGGTTTTGAACACTGCATTGCTAATGCGGGTATATTTACCATGGGTGTAAGCTTGCTTGGAAATTCTATCGATATTGCAATGATACCACTTCATATGTTATTATCAACTATTGGTAATATGATAGGTGGAACATCTTTAGCAATTTTGCTTTATATCATATTTCGATAAATATGAGTTTTTTGTTAAGAATTTTACAACAAGAATTCAAAATAAAATATTATCAAAGCAAATAATGTTGATTATATCAGCATTATTTTAATTTTATACAAAATAATTTTAGTTATTCAATTGCTAATATGGTTAGTTGAATTGTGTCTTAAACAAGAGTATATTAAATGACAATAAAAGAGAAGGAGGGATATGTTTTGGATAAAGTTATTCATGATATCGTTTCCGTAGATTTAGAGTGTTCTAAACGTGTTGAAGAAGCTCGCAAAAAGAAATTGGATGTTCAAAGTAACATGAACGCTAAGAAAAAAGAAATCTATGATTCTTTTATTGATGAATATCAAGCTAAAATTGATGCTCGCAAAAAAGAATTAGAAACGCAGATTCTACAAACCAAAGCCAAAAATGAAGAAGAGTATAAAGAATCATTGAGTCAACTCTCTAGTCTTTACAAAACTAAAAAAGATGAGTGGGTTTCAACCATTGTTTCTCACTGCAAGGAAATATAGAAAGAGGTGATTATATGGGATCTTTTTCATCAAATGCCATACTTGCTAAAGCACGCGCTATGTATAGTCAAAGATTAACTGAACAAGATTATGAAGAGTTATTAAAACGAAGAAGTATCAGTGATCTGGTTAATTATTTAAAAAGTGACAGTGCTTATAGTGAGGTTTTATCGCAATTAAAAGATACAAATATTCACCGTGAACAATTAGAATCATTATTAAATAAGGAAATATTTAATCGTTTAGTACGTTTATTAAGATATGCTAATAAGAAGGATTTACCATTTTATACACTACAAATGATGGAAATAGAAATCCAGCTTATTCTAGCTAAAGCAAGACTCATAGAATCAAAGAATTATAGCGGCTATGAATTGGATATCCCTGGATATATTAATCAATATGCTTCTTTTAACTTATATGGATTATTAACAGTTAATGATTATGATGATTTATTACAATTATTAAAGTCAACTTCTTATTATTCTGTATTAAAGGAATTTAAGAGTGAGGATAATCAAAAAATTGATTTTAATAAAATGGAAGTTGAACTCAAACGTTTATATTATCGAAAATACTTTGCGTTAGTTAATGAATTATTTAAAGGTAAAAAACGTGATGATTTAAATACGGTTATGAACACTTCCATAGAATTACAAAACATTACGAAAATATATCGTTTAAAGAAATATTTCAATGCATCCACTGATCAAATCAAGGAAACATTATTTATGGAATATAGTCGTATTCCTAAAAGTACTATGAATGAACTCATTGAAACTAAAGATGCAAGTGAATTTCTGCAAAAATTAGCTTCATCACCTTATAAGCTTTATGTCGATGATAATGAGTTTGTCTATATTGAATATTTTACAGGAAAAATTCAGTATAATCTGGCTAAACGTTATATGCGTTTTTCAACTGATAGCGCATTAGTATTTATGACTTATAGACTTGTTTTTCAAAATGAAGTTGATAATCTTAAACATATTATAGAAGGTTTAAGATACAACGAACCAGCAAATCAAATAGCTTCAATGCTGATATATTAGGAGGCTTACTATGGTAAAAGATGAAATGATATTAATGAATATGTCTTTTAACAGTCGACATGTAGACAAAGTATTAATGGGATTAATGGATATCACGAATTTTTATCCTCAGGAAGCTTCAAGCATTGTCTTTAATGAAGAAGTAGGCTTCTTAGATCAGGATAGAAGTTATGATGATTTAATCGGGCGTATAAAACATATTGCTCAGGATTTAAAATTAGATTTAAGTGAAGCTGATCATGATAATTCGTTAGATGTCAAAAAGGCAGAAATTTCTCTAAATGGATTAGAAAGAGAAATCAAAAAGATTTTAGATATTTCTGATCAGCTAGAAAAAGAAAAACATGAAAACGAATTAACTTTAGGAATGCTTAAGCATTTGAATTCTAATAAGATTAATTTTGATATGTTACATGATTGTCAATATATCACTATGAGATTAGGATGTATTGATATTAAAAGTAAAGATAAATTATCCTATTTAGATAAATATCCTGTTATCTTTTATGAATTAGGTCAAGATAATAAGCATATTTGGTGTTGTTATATTGTGACAAATAGTTATTTATTAGAAGTAGATAATGTTTTTAAGTCATTAGGATTTGAAGAAGTAGAATTACCTGATTTTGTTCATGGTGAAATAAATAATGCAAAAAAGGAACTTCAAAACGAAGTAGAAGCCATGCAATCATATATTTCTAATATGAATTTAAAGATAGATCAATTAAGAATTGCTCATCAAGAAGAATTATTAAAAATGTATGCAACAGCTTCTTACTTGTCAAAAAAAGAAACATATAAGGTCTATGTGATAGATTTAAAAAGTAAATATAGTATTTATGGATTTGTATCAAAAGATGATATAAGAGACATAAAAAAACATTTTAAGGGCATTGATTCCTTAGAATATCAAATATTACCCGCCGATACATTTGGGCAACAGATTGTTGCTCCTAAAATTGTAACAAATGATAAATATATCGAACCATTCGAATTATTAAGTCATAAAAAACAAGATACAGTTTATGCTTATGCTTATCTTTATTATAGTGTATATGCCTTGTTCTTTGGGGATTTTGGTATTGGGGTTATACTTACTCTAATAGGATTATTGAATAAAGGTAAAAAGAGTGGAAGATTACTTCTTGCTTTAGGTGTTGCAACAATACTAGGTGGATTTGTTTATGGTGATGTATTTTATTCGATAAGTATTTATCCGGCAATTATGAATTTTAATACGTTATTTAGAATTATTGATGGATTGGTTTTGATTGTTGTAGGGACAATAGGGGTTCGTTTGTTCAAGGACAAATTAACATTTATTAATCAATTATCTTCTAAAGGTGTATGGAGTATTGCAATAATATATATAGTATTGGTTTATTTACTAAGTTTATTAGAAAATAGGATACAGTTACCATTGGTACCATTTGCTATTGTGGTGGTTGCAGTTCTAGGATTAATACTTAAATTAATTCAAGATAAAAATAAAAAATAAGGAAGGGAAAATGTATGGCAATAGCAAAATTAAAGCTTTTGGAAATAGAATTTCCAAGTACGCAATATGATGCTCTTTTATTAAAGCTCATAAATCTTGATGATTTTCATCCTGAACCAGCTTCGAAATTTGCTGATTCTGTACAAGGTCTATCGGTTTTAAATAGAGAAAATCCTTATGCAGGATTAATTGATCGTATTGAAGAAATAAGAGATAAATATCATTTAGATATCAAAAATCAAGATGTTGATAATCTTAGAATTAATATTATTCAAGCTGATACCGATTTTTGTAATATGATAGAAGATGTTAGAAAAAACGAAGATGTTAAAAAAGAATTAGAAAAGATGATAGTGGAAAATGAAGCAGCTATTACCCAATTAGAGCATATGATTAATGCTGATATTGATTTTGATAGAATGCTTAGTTGTAAATACTTGAAAGTGAGATTTGGGCGTATTCCTACATCTAATTTAGAAAAAGTTGATTATTATAGTCAATATCCATTCTTATTTAAAATACTTCATAAAGGTAAAAAAGAAACATATTGTGGTTATCTAGTAACATTGGATAAAGCTCCAGAAATTGACAATATCTTTTCTTCATTATACTTTGAACAAATTGATATTCCTGATTTTGTTCATGGGACACCTGATGATGCTTTGCAGGTATTAAAAGAAGAAAATGATACAGCACGAAATTATATGAAAGTCTTAGATGAACGTACTCAGGAATTATTTAATAAGAATTTACCAAGATTAAATGAAATATATAGTATTTCTAAGAAACTGACTAAAACATATGATGCGCAAAAATATGTCGTTGTTTTTGGTGATACAGCTGCCGTTTATGGTTTCTGTGAAGAAAAGAAAGCTGATGAAATTAAAGCCGACTTTGAAAAAATGGATGATGTTCATGTGGAAATTAAGCCTGCTAATGGAGATTCCCGTTTAACACCACCTACAAAGCTGACAAGTAACTGGTTTTCTGAACCATTTAGCATGTTTGTTGAAATGTATGGAGTACCAAGTTATACAGACTTTGATCCGACAACATTGGTGGCTATCACGTATACATTCCTCTTTGGAATGATGTATGGTGATATTGGTCAAGGTATTGTACTAGCTATTGTAGGATATATTGCTTATAAGTGGTGGCATATGAAACTTGGCGCAGTAGGTATGCGATTAGCGATAGCGTGCGTGATTTTTGGATGTGTATTTGGTTCTATATTTGGTAGTGAAGAGTTGTTTCAATTGTTTGCAACACCATTGTTATTACCATTAGAATCAAGTAATACCATGACACTGTTGATGATTGCCGTTGGCACTGGTGTTAGTTTGATATTAATTGCTATGGGATTCAATATTTATTTGAGTTTTAAAAAGAAAAAGGTTAGTGAAGCATTATTTTCCCAAAATGGTGTATCAGGTGTTGTTTTCTATGTTTCAGTGTTGTTAGTAGTTCTGGATATGATGATGGGCGTGAATTTACCATTTATTGGATTACCATTTTATATTATTTGCATCGCTTTACCAGTTATACTAATGTTCTTAAAGGAAGCTTTGGAACACAAAATGGAAGGTGAACCGATGTTTCCTGAAGGATTAGGTGGTTATTTTGCAACATCATTCTTTGAATTATTTGATATTGTTTTAACCTTTATATCAAATACCATGTCATTTCTGCGTGTAGGTGGTTTTATCTTATCCCATGCTGGTATGATGCTTGTCGTTTATACACTAGCTGAAATGGTTGGGGGCGGTAGTATTAATATAGGCTATTTATTAGTTGTTATATTTGGTAACGCCTTTGTTATGGTACTAGAAGGTTTGGTTGTTGGTATTCAGGTTTTACGTCTGGAATTTTATGAAATGTTTTCACGTTATTATGAAGGAAAGGGTATTCCTTTTGTATCAATTAAAGATAGATAAAGAATTTGGAGGATTAAAATTATGAATTTATTAATGTTATTTATTTTACCTGCAGTTGCTGTTGTATTATTATCATTACCTTTAGTTAAAGTATTTACTTCAAAAGTTTCTAAAAAGTCTGCTAAGATTCGTCTTACAACTCATATTTGTGGGTTCTTTGGAGCTGTTATCTTAACATGTTGTTTTGCTATGAGTAGTGCTTACGCTGCTGATTCAGCTATTACTGGAACACTTGCTCAAGGTTTAGGTTTCTTGGCTGCTGCTTTGGTTACAAGCTGTTCTTGTTTAGGTGCAGGTTATGCCGTTGCCTCTGCAGCTCCTGCAGCTATTGGCGCTTTCTCTGAAAATGACAACAACTTTGGTAAAGCATTGATTTTCGTGGCTTTAGGTGAAGGTGTTGCTATTTATGGTTTGTTGATTTCTATTTTGATTATCAACGCATTATAATTTATTATGAAATTCTTTTTAATCAGTGATAATGTTGATACATTGGTTGGTTTAAGATTAGTTGGTATTGAAGGTGTTATTGCTCATGATCGTCAAACGTTTTTAAATACACTACAAGAAAAGATGCAAGATCCTTCCATAGCTATTATTTTAGTAACAACTAAGTTAGTCAATATGTGTCCTGACATTATATCTGAAATTAAATTAAAACAACAAAAACCATTAATTACTGAAATACCTGATCGTCATGGAAACTCTAAAATTGGAGAAACTATTGATGGTTATGTATCTGAGGCTATTGGTGTGAAGTTATAGGAGAGATAGAATGCAAAATATTGATCAAATATATCTCTATATGAAAGAAGAAATTGAAAGACAGGCAAAGAATGAAGAAAATGCTATCTTAGAAGAAGTTAAAGCTTTAGAAGAAGAAGCATATACTTCTATGAAAAAAGAAGCTAAAAGAGATGCTGACTTAAAATTAAAACAGGAAGAAGAAGAAATTAATTCTCAAGCTGCTTCTGAAATTTCTGAAATTCATACAGATCGAACAAAGAAACTTATTAATAAAAGAGACGAATATGTAAAAGCAGTATTTGACGAAGCTAAGAAAGAGCTTATTGAATTTAGTCAAAGTGATGAATATATCACTTTTATGAAAGCTAAAACTAGTAAAGTAGCTGATACATTTAAAGATACTGATGCTATTTTATATCTTAAAGAAGATGATTTATCCTTAAAGGATGAATTATTAAAAACTTTAGGATATGAAATAGAAGTTAAAGTATCCAAAGATATCAAAATAGGTGGCATTATGATTGAAGATTTAAAGAATGCTTTGATTGTGGATGAAACCCTAGATTTTGCTTTAAATAATCAAAAAGAATGGTTTAATAAAAATTCAGGATTAATTATTAGATAGGCGGTGAAATAATGAATGAAAATTTAATTTATTCAGTTAATGGTCCCGTTGTAACTGTAAGAAATACGCATGCTTTTTCCATGTTAGAAATGGTTTATGTAGGTAACGCCAAACTTATTGGTGAAGTTATATCCATGAATAAAGATGAAACAACGATTCAGGTTTATGAAACTACAACTGGTTTAAAACCTGGTGAGCCAGTAGAAGGAACAGGACAGCTTATTTATGTAACTTTAGGTCCTGGTATTTTAAGAAATATTTTTGATGGAATTGAAAGACCACTTGAAGATATTGCCAAACAATCAGGAGCTTTTATTCCTACTGGAAGTCATGTTGATCCATTAGATAAGGAAAAATTATGGGATGTAACAGTCACTGTTAAAGTTGGCGATGAATTAAAGGGTGGCGATATTTACGCAACTTGTCCTGAAACAGATTTGATTGTCCATAAATGTATGGTTTTACCAAATGTTTCTGGTAAAGTTATAGAAGTTAAACCAAATGGAAAATATACAATTGATGATGTCATTATCAAAATAGAAGATGTTAAAGGAAATATTATTGATTGTACATTAACCCAAAAATGGCCTATTAAAACAGCTAGACCTGTTAAAAGCAGATTACCTATTTCCATGCCTTTAGTCACTGGCCAAAGAGTTATTGATACATTATTTCCTATTGCCAAAGGTGGTACAGCTGCTATTCCTGGAGGATTTGGAACTGGTAAAACAATGACTCAACACCAACTTGCAAAATGGTGTGATGCAGATATTATTGTTTATGTTGGCTGTGGTGAACGTGGTAATGAAATGACGCAAGTATTAGAAGAGTTTAGAGAGTTGATTGACCCTAAGTCAAATAAACCGTTAACTGATAGAACTGTCTTGATTGCCAATACATCTAATATGCCAGTAGCTGCCAGAGAAGCTTCTATTTATACAGGTGTAACTTTAGCAGAGTATTATCGTGATATGGGATATCATGTGGCTATTATGGCTGATTCCACTTCTCGTTGGGCAGAAGCTTTACGTGAGATTTCTGGACGTTTGGAAGAAATGCCAGCAGAGGAAGGATTCCCAGCTTATTTACCATCACGTTTATCTCAGTTCTATGAACGCGCTGGTTATATGAATAATTTAAATGGAACAAACGGTTCGGTAACAATTATTGGTGCTGTATCTCCACAAGGTTCTGATTTTTCTGAACCAGTAACTCAAAACACGAAACGATTTGTGAGAACATTCTGGGCCTTGGATAAATCTTTGGCTTATGCCAGACATTACTTTGCGATTAACTGGAATGAAAGCTATAGTGAATATGTTCCTGATTTAACGCGTTGGTATAATAAAAATGTTGATCCAAAATTTATGCGTGATCGTCAAGAACTTCAAAGTATTTTAGCAGAGGAAAATAAATTGAATGAAATTGTTAAACTCATGGGATCTGATGTTTTACCAGATGATCAAAAGTTAACATTGGAAATTGCAAAGCTTATTCGTGTTGGCTATCTCCAACAAAATGCTTTTCATAAAGATGATACTTTTGTGCCATTAGAAAAACAATTACAGATGATGGAAGTCATCTTATATATGAATAAACGTGGTAAAGAATATGTCAATGCTAATAAGCCCATTCGTTTATTAGTAGAAACTGGTATTTTTGATAGTATTGTAAAGATGAAATACGATGTACCAAATAATCAATTAGAATTATTTGATCACTATTATACAGATATAGATGAAGCAATTGCATCAATCGCTTAAGGAGGAATAGCTATGAGTCTTCAATATAAAGGATTGAATGAAATTAACGGATCATTAGTCGTATTAGATCATGTTAAGGATGCTTCATACGATGAAATGGTAGAAATACAAGTCAATGATGGTACAACACGTTTGGGACGTGTTGTCCAGCTTGAAGGTGAAAAAGTTGTTGTACAGGTTTTTGAAGGGACTAATGGGTTATCACTTGCTAATACCAAAACAAGATTATTAGGCCGTCCAATGGAACTTCCTGTTTCTAAGGAAATATTAGGAAGAGTCTTTTCAGGAGCAGGTAAGCCTATTGATGGTTTAGGTGATATTTATGCAGAAAAGTCTATGGATATTAATGGTCAGCCATTAAATCCTGTATCTCGTGTTTATCCACGTAATTATATTAATACAGGTATTTCTTCAATAGATTGTTTGACAACACTTATTCGTGGACAAAAGTTACCTATTTTTTCAGGATCAGGTTTACCTCATAATCAATTAGCAGTGCAAATTGTAAAACAAGCTAAAGTTAATGATGGTAGTCCGTTTGCGGTGGTGTTTGCAGCTATGGGTGTAACGAATGATGTTGCCGAATATTTTAGAAGATCTTTTGAAGAAGCTGGGGTTATGGAAAGAGTTGTGATGTTCTTAAATTTATCCAATGACCCGATTATTGAAAGAACTTTAACACCAAGATGTGCTTTAACAGCTGCAGAATATTTAGCCTTTGAATGTGATATGCATGTTTTGGTTGTATATACTGATGTGACAAGTTATTGTGAAGCGTTACGTGAATTCTCATCAAGTAAAGGTGAGATTCCAGGACGTAAAGGTTATCCAGGATATTTATATTCTGATTTAGCATCACTTTATGAACGTGCTGGTATTTCTAAATATGCCAAAGGCTCAGTGACACAAATACCAATTTTGACAATGCCAAATAATGATATAACTCATCCAGTACCTGATTTAACGGGTTATATTACCGAAGGTCAAATTACTTTAGATGCTCAGTTGAATAGTATGGGTATTCAACCACCAGTATCAGTTTTACCTTCACTTTCTCGTTTGATGAAGGATGGTATTGGTGAAGGATATACAAGAGCTGATCATCAAGATGTTGCTAACCAATTATTCGCATGTTATGCTCATGTTCAGGATGTTAAGTCTTTAACTTCTGTTATTGGTGAAGATGAATTATCCGAAACCGATAAGAAATATATGGAATTTGGACGTTTATTTGAAGAACATTTCTTGAATCAAGGCTTTGATACTAACCGTTCTATAGAAGAAACACTTGATTTAGGGTGGACACTGCTTTCAGTATTGCCTAAGAATGAATTAGATCGTGTTGATAATGCTGTATTAGATAAATTCTATGATCATGATAAAGCTGTAGAACAGTTTAATTTAGTTGAAGATACAATCATTAAAGAATTACAGCAGGCGGTCAACAATGGCTAATCAAGTATTCCCAACCAAAGGTAACCTCATGACTCAAAAGAAGTCTTTGGAACTTGCTTATTTGGGTTATGACCTCATGGATAAAAAAAGAAATGTTCTCATTAAAGAAATGATGGATTTGCTTGATGATGTAAAAGACATCAGAGATGAAATTACCACTTCTTATGAAAGAGCTTATTATGCACTGCAGGAAGCTAATGTCTCTATGGGTATTATCAATGATATCGCAGATGCGATACCCATTGATGAAGGTATTAGTGTAACATATCGAACTGTTATGGGGGTAGAAATACCTAAAGTGACTTATGAAAAAACACCAATACGTTATGGCTATGGTTTTAAACATGCGAATTCTAAAGTCGATTATGCTTATCAATGTTTCTATCATGTTAAGGAATTAACAGTTAAACTAGCAGAAATTGAGAATGCAGTCTATCGTTTAGCAAACGCTATACGTAAAACCCAAAAACGTGCGAATGCCCTAGAAAATGTTTCCATCCCTGAATTTGAAAAAAACATTAAATTCATTAATGAAACATTGGAAGAAAGAGAACGTGAAGAATTCACACGTCAAAAAGTCATCAAAGCACAAAAAGAAAAACAAAAAGAGAATCAGCAATGATTCTCTTTTATGATATTTATATTTCATATATTTGCTAATAAATATAAATATAAATTGCAAAAGATAAATATTAATGATATAATACTTATGGGAAGTTATCCTAATAGTGTGTTTCCTCCATTGTGTTTTTAGGAGGTTTTTATGGAAGATATTAATATCCATGATGAGGTTCATTTATTTAGCCACAAATTTGAAGTTAATGTTATCTATGTATAAAAAGAACACACTATGTAGCGAATAGTGTGTTCTAATATATTGAAGTTTTTAATATGTTGAGGAAACACCTTTCATGGATTTCTTCCTCTTTATTATAAGCTATATTTTATATTTATGCAATATTTTTTTGTTTGCAATTTGAAAGAAGTGATGTGATGTTAAAATTGAATAATGAGAAATTAGTGATTACACCAAAAGAAGTAAAAAAAGCTGAACTTGAATTAATGATTGAGTTAAATAAGGGTTTAATTTCAGGTATGAAAGATGGTTGGATTACAGAGGAAAAACTAGCTGATTATTTTGATGCGAGGGGGTGATAGCATGAAAGAATATGATAAAGAATTTCATTTCTTTGGACATTCGTTAAATATTCATATTAGTATTTCAGATGCACATCAAGATTGATGTGTTTTTGTATATCGTTTTATCATCATAACAACATATATCATAATGATAAATTCAGTTATAGGCATAGCAAGCCAAATAGCATTCACATTGATGATTGGTAATACCATAATGAGTATACCACTTATAATAATACCTCTAGTAATTGAGATAACAAATGATATTTGTGGTTTCATAATGGATTGGAAGTAATAGGTAGAGAATATATTGAGTGGTAATAACATGAATGATAAAGCATAAATTCTCATAATAGCTGGAGCCATTTGTAATATTTCATTCGTTGGTGCCATATAAATATAGATAAATAAATTTGGAAAAGCTTCTACTAATATTGTCCATGCAATCGAAACAATAGCTACGCTACTAAGAGCACATTTTAATATTTCATTAATACGTTTCCCTTTTTTACCACCATAATTCATTGATATAATAGGTTGACTTGCTTGTCCAATGGCATAAGCACAACATTGTACAAATGTTGAAATATTAATCACAACGCTATAAATAGATAAAGCATTAGTACCTAAATACAAAACTATTTGACGATTAAAAAGAATCGTTAAAAATCCCATAGCTATATCTATAAAAAATGATGACATGATATGATTCTCTAAAGTGAACAAAATAAATAATTAAAAGTTCACTAAGGAG
>JAJQEL010000089.1 GCA_021201655.1 Erysipelotrichaceae bacterium
CAGTTAAACTCTTTTTTTCTTTGACGTGTTCATGTTCAGTTTTCAATGTTCCACTGTCGTATCTCGCTTGAGCCGACTGTTATATAATACACGAATGATTTAAGAAAGTCAATTACTTTTTTCACTTTTTTGAGACAAAAAAAGAGGTTTTGTATCAGCAAAACCTCTTAATTCATTCATGATTATCCAAGTTTCTTATAAATATCGATGAATTCTTGTGCCATATCAAGGCATAATAAACTAGTCATTAAGTGGTCTTGAGCATGTACCATTAATAAGTTCAATGGAGTTTTTTCTCCTCTGATTTCTGCTTGAATCATTTCAGTTTGAGCATGATGTGCTTCATTTACTGTTTCTTTAGCTGCTTGCATAGATTCTTCTGCTTTGTCAAGATCTCCTGCTTTAGCATATTGAATAGCTTCGATTGAAGAGCTACGAGCACTACCAGCATTTACGATCAAATTCATAATAATCATTTCTTGTTCATCCATTTTTAATTTCTCCTTTTAATATACATTTCAGAATAACTCTGTACTACTATTTTATCAAATCATAAGATAAATTTCAATCATTATCTTTGAATTAACGAAAAATATTGTAACGCTTTCATAATTCCATCGTCATCTATATCACTGGTAACATATTTTGCAACTGCTTTGGCTTCACTCATACTATTACCCATAGCGATGCCTAGTTCTACTTCTTCTAGCATCTCTATATCATTTCTGCCATCACCAAAAGCTATTGTATCTATCATATCCTTATTTAATCCTTTAACTAATTCACGAATACCCTTAGCTTTTGATTCTCCTTTAATAGTTAAATCAAAGGAAAACGCATCGCGATGTCTTTGAATATTAAAATATGGTGATAAAGCTTCTCTCATTGGTGCTTCATCTTCATAATTATTAATCACAATCATACCAATATAGGTTTCAATATTGTTGATATCAAAATCATCAACAATGACTTCTTCTTTCATTCCCCATTGTTTTTTAAATTCTATATGTTTAGGTGTATATTTATTTAATACATATATTTTATCATTGCTTTCAAAGTAATAGCCCATATTTCTTTGGATACATATCTCATGAGTTGTTTTTAAAGCTTCTTTACTAATTATTTTTTTATATATCGGTTTATCTCTATACTCAACATAAGTGCCATTACATGTTACATAACCATTAAAAGGATATTTCATAACACCATCTACAATAAAGCATTTACATCTACCAGTTGCTAAAAAAACATCGTCACCTTGTTTCTTTAATTGATTTAAAATTGTAATGACATCATCAGGTATTTCAAATATTCCTCTAGTACAATCTATCAATGTTCCATCAATATCAAAAAAGTATAATTTACTCATGTTTTCACCCCGCAGTTATAGTTTATCAAAATAATAAAAAAAGACAAGAAAAAAGGTGCCGCAGCACCTCATATCATAAATCCATACAAATCTTCTATACTAAAAGTATCTGTTTTAACTTTAAATTCTTTTTCTTCATCATTATAAAGTTTTACTTTTATTTCCATATCAGTACCAAAATCCTCAATATGACAATATACAACTCCTTTTAATTCTAGCATCTCTTTTGGTGCATTTTCCACGCCATAGCACCATAAAGTACCATCTTTACATATTCCAATAGCACCATATTCAATATCGTCACTGCCAAAATTAGCATAAAAAGTTTGTGCATCTAATATACCATTCAACGTATATGACTTCATTTTCAATTGTCCAGAATCACTAACAAATCTCAATTCAAAATCTTCATCAATCATAAGCATTCTTCTAACATTTTTTAAAATCGGAGAAGATATACCATTTGGTGTAACCTCTATTACATCACCATTTTCTTTTAAACAAAATAAGCCTTCACCTGAATCATTTCGTTTTATTTGTTTTATATTTGACATCTGAGAGAAATATTGTTTTAAAGTGTTATTTTTACCAACATATTTTAAATGTCTATCATTCTGTAAAGCAACAAATCCGTGTTTAAAAATAGCAACTTGTCTAACATCCGTTAATGATCTAATTTCTTTTTGTTCTTTAGCATCAAACTGACATTTTTTGGCAAATGGAAACATTTCTACATATCCACCAATCTCACTTGAACAATCAACCATATCATCATATTTTGCAAACATTGACTTTTTAAATTTGAAACTATCGATTTTATGATAATCATCATAATGAGAAGATAAAGCCTTTTTATAATACAATTTAGCTTTTTTCTAATTTCATCCTGATAGGTACTATCAGTTACAAATCTTATTAAATCTTCCTGAGTTGGCAATATGTTCTGATTGATAATAATCTCATCATATAAATTGTTTTCATGAAATTTAACTTTGCTATTATTATATGTCATATCAACATTTTTAATATGCGGCTTAACAGTTCTATTGTCATGTTTTTGCGTTTTGTGATTATCATAAGATGTATCTTCAAAAGATTCTTGTCTTAATTTTTCTTCATATTTCTTTTCCTTGTTTTCTCGCATCATAGACAAAATATAATTTGTACTAGCATTATCATAATCATGCGTTAACCAACTATTGACCATTTCTTCTTCATTAGTAAAAACGTTATCATGAGCAATCCAATTTATAAACATTTCCTGACGATCTAACTTATCACGATATTGTTGCATTTGTGTTTCAATCCTGTTATTTTTCATCATACGGATTTCTCTTTGAATAGCTTGTTGTTTGTTACTTTGATTTGTAATATCATCTATTAACTCTTTTGCTTTATAACACTGTGCATCTAAAGCATCCTGAGCATATGAAAGTGCCTGATTATAGTCTATAAAATCTGTATAAATATTATCTAAAGGATTAAATGCTATTTGTGTGGCAATCTGGAATTCTAGTGGTGCATATCTTATTTTTAAAGCTTCATATTGCCAATATCTTTCACATAATGCAGCGTTCTCTAAATACTCATCATGACCCTTATCTGCAAAAGCTCCACCATAAGCATAAAGACCTGACAATGCAGTCATAGCAAAACCATCATTTTTATTTCTTGAAATACGCTTAGAATATATAACTGTTAACCATTCATTGACAATCTTATATAAATCCTTATTTTTTAAAATACCAGGTATATTACTTGCAGATTCAGGCCAAATAGCAAAACTCAAATTATGCATTGCAAAAGGATATAATTCAAAACACAAACCAATAGTGTCTAAAATATTCATATTATTTAGTTTTTTTCTTTTATTTAAAAAATCCTGAAATTCCTGATTGCTGCTATTATAACCCATACAATCAAGAATATCACCATATAATCCAATAGCTTCAACATGATTCATTTCAAATAATGGTCTCATAAGCATTTTAGCCTTTTTTAAATTTCTACCTCTACAATAAACATTATAAGCTTGAGTAAACATTTTTTCTTCGTTAATACCACTTGTTTTATAAACATTAAATTGCGGATAAGTACTAAGATTAGGATAATTTTTAATAGTATATAAAGCTATATAATATAATGATGTAAAATAATCAGGTTGTATCCCATAATTGTTGTTAAGCGAATATTTTATGGCCATATCTAAATAATTTCCATTATCGCAATCAGGAATATTGTGTATCGTCTTCTGTTGTTTCATGAATTCTATAAAATCCATACTAGTTTTAATCATATTATTTTCTCCCTTGTAATTATTTCCACATTTAATCATACAAAAAACATAGTTAAAACGCAAGAAAAAAGGTGCCGTAGCACCTTTAATAGTTAAATTATTCGATAACTTCTGAAACGTTACCAGCACCAACTGTTCTACCACCTTCACGAATAGAGAACTTAGTTCCGTTTTCGATAGCGATAGGAGCAATTAATTCTACTGTTAATTCTACGTTATCACCAGGCATAACCATTTCTGTATCTTCTGGTAAAGAGATTACACCAGTAACATCAGTAGTTCTAAAATAGAATTGTGGTCTGTAGTTTGCAAAGAATGGAGTATGACGTCCACCTTCATCTTTTGATAAGATATAAACTTGAGATTTAAATTTTGTATGTGGATGTACTGAACCAGGTTTAGCTAATACTTGTCCACGTTGAATTTGGTCTCTGTTAATACCTCTTAATAATACACCAACGTTGTCACCAGCTTCAGCATAGTCTAATAATTTACGGAACATTTCGATACCAGTAGCAACTGTATTTTGAGTTTCATGAATACCAACGATTTCAAGTGGGTCATTCATCTTTAACATACCTCTTTCAACACGTCCTGTAGCAACTGTACCACGACCAGTAATAGTGAATACATCTTCAACTGGCATTAAGAATGGTTTATCAGTGTCACGGATTGGAGTTGGAATATAAGTATCAACAGCATCTAATAATTCATGAATTGCTTTTGCAGCTTCTGGATCACCTTCTAATGCTTTTAATGCAGATCCACGGATAATTGGAGTATCATCTCCAGGGAAATCATATTCATCTAATAATTCACGAACTTCCATTTCAACTAAGTCTAATAATTCATCATCATCAACCATATCACATTTATTTAAGAATACGATAATGTAAGGCACACCTACTTGACGAGATAATAAGATATGTTCTCTTGTTTGAGGCATAGGTCCATCAGTTGCAGCAACTACTAAGATAGCACCATCCATTTGGGCAGCACCAGTAATCATGTTTTTGATGTAGTCAGCGTGACCTGGACAGTCAACGTGTGCATAGTGACGAGTTTCAGTTGAATATTCAACGTGTGCAGTATTGATAGTAATACCACGATCTCTTTCTTCAGGTGCAGCATCAATAGCATCGAAAGCCATTTCTTTTGCTTTACCTTCTGCAGCTAATACTTTAGTAATAGCAGCAGTTAAAGTTGTTTTTCCATGGTCAACGTGACCAATAGTTCCAATATTAACGTGCGCTTTAGAGCGGTCAAATTTTTCTTTAGCCATTTTATAAGCTTCCTCCTATAATTTTATTAATAAATTTCAATATACATTCTAAATGATTTAAACCAAAATTGCAACACTTAAATAGAATTAATTATTCCCACCATTTTTCTTAATGATTTCTTCTTTGATTGATTTTGGTACTTGTTCATAACGATCAAATTGCATAGTATAATTTCCTCTACCTTGCGTAATTGATCTTAAATCAGTGGCATATCCAAATATTTCAGATAAAGGTACACTTGCCTGAACAACAATAGCATTTCCTCTTTCTTCCTGTCCATCAATCATACCACGACGAGATGAAATATCTCCCATAACACTACCTAAATATTCATTAGGTGCAACAACTTCAACAGCCATAATTGGTTCAAGAATGACAGGATCACATTTCTTGCCTGCTTCTTTTAATGCCAAACTAGCAGCAACCTTAAATGCTGTTTCTGATGAATCGACATCATGGTAAGAACCATCAAATAATGTTGCTTTGATATCTAATACTGGATACCCAGCAATCATACCATTATTTAAAGCATCTTCTAATCCTGCTTTAACTGGTCCAATATATTCTCTTGGTACTGTACCACCAACAACAGCGTCAACAAATTCAAAGCCTTTACCTTCATTAGGTTCAAACTTAATCCAAACATGGCCATATTGTCCACGACCACCAGATTGTCTAATGAATTTACCTTCACAATCAGCCGCTTTTCTAATTGTTTCACGATAAGCAACTTGTGGAGCACCAACATTAGCTTCTACTTTGAATTCTCTTCTTAAACGATCAACAATGACATCTAAGTGTAATTCACCCATACCAGCAATAATAGTATCTCCAGTTTCAGCGTTTGTAGAAACTCTGAAAGTTGGATCTTCTTCAGCTAATTTAGCTAAGCCATTACTTAATTTATCCTGATCTTGTTTTGTTTTTGGCTCAATAGCCAACTCAATAACAGGTTCTGGGAATTCCATTTTCTCTAAGATAACGAAGTTGTTTTCATCACAGATAGTATCCCCAGTTGTCGTATTTTTAAAACCAACAGCTGCAGCAATATCACCTGCATAAACTTCACTAATTTCTTTACGCGTATTAGCATGCATCTGTAAGATACGTCCTAAACGCTCTTTCTTGTCTTTTGTAGAATTTAATACATAAGAACCTGAAGAAATATGTCCTGAATATACACGGAAGAATGTTAATTTTCCGACAAATGGATCAGTCATGATCTTAAATGTCAAAGCCGCAAATGGTTCATCATCACTAGCATGTCTAGCAACTTCATTACCATCTTCGTCTTCACCTTTAATTGATGGGATATCAGTAGGGGCTGGTAAATAATCAATAACAGCATCTAACATTGGTTGAACACCTTTATCTTTATAAGCAGAGCCACAAAGTACTGGGAATAATTCAACAGCCAATGTTCCCTTACGGATAGCTAATTTAATTTCTTCTTCAGTGACTTCTTCTTCCTCTAAGACTTTCATCATAAGATCATCATCAAACGATGCAGCTTGCTCAATCATCTTTTCACGATATTCTTCAGCTTGATCTCTTAAATCATCAGGAATTTCATCATATACAACTTCTTCACCTTTATCACCTTTGAAGTAAATAGCTTTCATCTTAATTAAATCAATAACACCTTCAAAGGTATCCTCAGCACCAATTGGTAACTGTAATGCCACTGCATTAGCCCCTAATCTTTTACCAATAGATTCTAATGACATAATAAAATCTGCACCAGTAGCATCCATTTTATTACAGAAAACAATTCTTGGCACACCATAAGTTGTTGCCTGACGCCAAACCGTTTCAGTTTGTGGTTCAACACCTGCTTTAGAGTCTAATATCGTCACAGCGCCATCAAGTACACGTAAAGAACGTTCTACTTCAACAGTAAAGTCAACATGGCCTGGAGTATCAATAATATTGACACGGTATCCATTCCAGTGAGCTGTTGTAGCTGCTGATGTAATTGTAATACCACGTTCCTGCTCTTGTTCCATCCAGTCCATTTGTGAAGCACCATCATGTGTTTCACCAATTTTGTGAATTCGACCAGTGTAATATAGAATACGTTCAGTTGCAGTTGTTTTTCCAGCATCAATATGTGCCATGATTCCAATATTACGAGTTTTTTCTAACGAAAATTCACGAGCCATAATTTTCTCCTTTCAAAATAAATTTCTAAACTTCTATTACCAACGGAAATGTGCAAAAGCTTTATTAGCTTCAGCCATTTTATGAGTATCTTCTTTCTTCTTTACAGAAGCACCTGTGCCATTAGCAGCATCCATAATTTCATTAGCTAAACGATCAACCATTGTTTTTTCATTTCTTAAACGAGAATAATTAGTTAACCATCTTAAACCTAATGTCAATCTTCTTTCAGGTGATACTTCAACTGGTACTTGATAGTTAGCGCCACCAACACGTCTTGCTTTTAATTCAAGAACAGGCATAATGTTATTAATAGCTCTATCAAATACATCCATTGCTGGTTCCCCTGTTTTTGCTTCTATTTTTTCAAATGCCTCATATAAGATGTTTTGCGCAATATCTTTTTTACCATCAAGCATGATGTTATTAATTAATTTTGTAACTACCTTAGAATTATAAATTGGATCAGGTAATACTTCTCTTTTTTCTGCACGTCCTTTTCTAGACATCTAATATTTCCTCCTATCTGTTATTTTTTAGGTTTTTTAGCTCCATATAATGAGCGTCCTTGCTTACGATCCTTAACACCTGCACAGTCCATTGTACCACGAATAATATGATAACGAACCCCTGGCAAGTCCTTAACACGTCCGCCACGAATCAACACAACGCTGTGTTCCTGCAAATTGTGACCAATTCCTGGAATATATGCAGTCACTTCCATACCGTTTGATAAACGAACACGGGCATATTTACGTAAGGCAGAGTTAGGTTTCTTTGGTGTCATAGTAGCCACACGTGTACAAACACCACGCTTTTGAGGTGAACTCAAATTTGTAGATTTTTTTGTTAAAGAGTTATATCCTCTATTTAACGCTGGTGATTTTGATTTAGATGTTTTTTCACTACGTCCTTTTCTAACTAATTGATTAATTGTAGGCATGTCTTTCTCCTTTCTTTACTTAACACACAATCCCGGGTGTTTCAAATTCCACCGAAATAATTGCGTCCCCAAAGGGGCACCTATGTATTTATATCATATATCCATATTGTTGTCAAATTGTTTTTTATTTTTTTATAAGAAATTGTTTTTTATTTTTTTTATAAGAAAGGAGCAGATTACTCTGCTCCCTCATTAGGAAATTCTTCGTTAGCTTCAAGATTAACTAAATCTTCAGTAATTACTTGAGCATCCATGTTTTCGGCTTCATCAAGTTCTAATTTTTTACGAGCCTCTTCTTCTTCCTGGGCAATTGTTTCAGGAGATTTCAATGGGCCTCTTAAACCAGTGCCTGCAGGAATTAAATGGCCAATAATGACATTCTCTTTTAAGCCCTGTAAATGATCAACTTTGCCCTTAATAGAAGCATCCGTTAAAATCTTTGTTGTTTCCTGGAAAGAAGCTGCTGATAACCAAGAATCAGTCTCCAATGCTGCTTTAGTAATACCCAATAAGATTGGACTACCGACAGCTGGATGCTTCCCTTCACGTAAAGCTTCTTTATTAAGTTCTGTAAATTGTTGAACACTAACATGAGTACCAGGTAATGCACCTGTATCGCCGCCTTCGATTACTTTAATCTTCTTCAACATTTGATGAATGATGATTTCAATATGCTTATCAGAAATTTCAATACCTTGCATACGATAAACTTCTTGAACTTCTCTTAATATATAATTTTCAACCGTAACGACATCAGCTACAGCCAATAATTCTTTTGGATCAATAGAACCCTTAGTAATTGGATCTCCAATCGCAATTTCATCACCAACTGAAACAGTTAATTTAGCATCAAAAGGTGTTAAGTAACTCTTAGTTTCTAAGGCATTACTAATAACAACTTCCATACGTCCATTGTTATCAATAATATTTGTAACTTCACCTTCAATTTCGGAAATAAATGCTTTACCTTTAGGGTTTCTAGCTTCAAACAACTCTTGAATACGAGGTAAACCTTGAGTAATATCTTCACCACCAGCAACACCACCTTGGTGGAATGTACGCATAGTTAACTGGGTACCAGGTTCACCAATAGATTGTGCTGCCATAATACCTACAGCTTCACCAAATTCTACTTCTTCGCCTGTCGCAAGATTTCGACCATAACATTTACAGCAAATACCATTTTTAACTTTGCAGCCAAGGACTGAACGAATTTCTACTTCAGTGATACCTGCATCCGTAACTTCCTTAGCTGATATTTCATCCATAATTTCATTAGCATGGACAATAATTTCACCAGTTTGTGGATGAACAATGTCTTTTAATGAATAACGTCCAACCAATCTATCATACAATGGTACGATAATTGAGTTATCAGCAGTATTCACAAGTTCAGTAACTTTGAAACCTGTATCGGTATGACAATCTTCTTCCGTAATTCTTACTTCCTGAGAAACGTCTACCAAACGTCTTGTCAAATAACCTGAATCAGCTGTTTTTAAAGCTGTATCAGTTGAACCTTTACGAGCACCATGAGTAGAAATGAAGAATTCAGAGGCAGTCAAGCCTTCTCTAAATGAAGATTTAATAGGCAACTCAATGGTTTCACCCTTAGGGTTTGACATCAACCCACGCATACCAACAAGCTGGGTAAAGTTAGAAATATTACCACGAGCACCTGAATCAGACATGATGAAGATAGGATTACTACGATCAGATTCGAATTCTTCTTTAACGACACCTTCTACCTGATCCTTAACATCACTCCATAATTTAATAACAATATTATGTCTTTCTTCATCAGTGATTTTACCTTTACGATATAATTTCTTAATAACTTCAAGCTGTTCATCAGCTTTATCGAACAAAGCATATTTATCCTGTGGTACCTGAATATCAGAAATAGATACTGTAATACCAGCAATAGTAGAATAATAGAATCCTTGATCTTTCATTCTATCAAGCATAGCTGTTATTTCTGTTGTCTTATTAAGCTTAAATGCTTCATCAATAATATTACCCAAAGCTTTTTTACCTAAAGGCATAATAATTGGCTGGGCCGCAATATGAGCTTTAATATCAGTTCCCATTGGGACAAAATACTTTGCAGGTGTACCTTCAAGGTTTTCTTTACTAGGATCATTGATATATGGGAAATTACCATCAAAGATCTGATTAAATATAATCTTACCCACACTTGTAATTAAATATGAATTATTTTGTTCTTCTGTAAACGTATTATTGTGAAGTGATTTACCACGAATCGCAACACGCGTATGCAAATGGACAGTCTTAGCTGCATAAGCCATTTCTACTTCATTAATATCACTAAATACAGTTCCTTCACCAATCTTACCAGCTTCTTCTAATGTTAAATAATAATTACCCAACACCATATCCTGAGAAGGTGTTACAATTGGCTTACCATCTTTAGGTCCTAAGATATTACTTGAACCTAGCATTAATTGACGAGCTTCTTGAATCGCTTCATCACCTAATGGGACATGGACAGCCATTTGGTCACCATCAAAGTCAGCATTGAAAGCTGGCGTTACTAATGGATGTAAACGAATCGCACGGCCTTCAACAAGCTTAGGTTCAAATGCTTGAATACCTAATCTATGTAATGTAGGTGCACGGTTCAATAAGACAGGATGTTCTTTAATGACCTGTTCTACTACTGGCCAAATACTATCATCCATTTTTTCAATAAGTCTTTCCGCTGCTTTTATATTTGTTGCAATCTGTTCTTTCACTAATCCACATATAACAAATGGCTTAAATAAGTTCAACGCCATTTCTCGTGGAATACCACATTGATACATCTTTAAATCAGGTCCAACTGCAATAACTGAACGGCCTGAATAATCCACACGTTTTCCTAGTAAGTTCTGACGGAAACGACCTTGTTTCCCTTTTAGAGTATGGCTTAAAGATTTTAATGGTCTACCACCTGCACCTGTAATAGCTTTTGAACGTCGACCATTATCAATTAAGGCATCAACGGCTTCTTGTAACATACGTTTTTCGTTTTGTACAATAATTGAAGGTGTCCCTAATTCTAATAGTTTCTTTAAACGATTATTACGCGTTATGACACGACGATATAAATCATTTAAATCACTTGTGGCAAAACGGCCACCATCCAATTGTAACATTGGTCTTAAATCAGGTGGAATAACAGGTAAAACATCTAAAATCATCCATTCAGGTTCGTTTTCTGATGATCTGAAAGCTTCAATAGCTTCTAAACGTTTTAATAATTTAGAACGTCTTTGTCCAGAAGCATTTTTTAATTCTTTATTGACGTTTTCAAATTCTTCATCAAGATCAACTTTTTGCAGTAACATCTTAACCGCTTCAGCACCTGTTTTTGCTTCAAATGCTTTTCCGAATCTTTCACGACAATTACGATAATCTCTTTCTGATAAGACTTGCTTATATTCTAAAGGTGTACTACCTTTATCAGTAACAACATAAGATACAAAGTAAATAATTTCTTCTAATTGCTTAGCAGACATATCAAGAATTAATCCCATTCTTGAAGGAATACCTTTTAAATACCAAATATGTGCCACTGGCGTAGCCAGTTCAATATGACCCATACGTTCACGACGAACTGATGATTTTGTAACCTCAACTCCACATCGATCGCAAATGACTCCTTTATATCTTACTTTCTTATATTTACCACAACTACATTCCCAATCTTTAGATGGCCCAAAGATTTTTTCACAAAACAGACCATCTTTTTCTGGCTTTTGAGAACGATAGTTAATAGTCTCTGGTTTTTTGACTTCACCATAGGACCACTGACGAATTTTATCTGGAGAAGCTAATCCTATTTGGATTGCTGAAAATTTATTAACATCACTCATTCATGCATCCTCCTATTCTTCATCATCAAACATATTATTAAATTCTTCTTCATCAACATCTTCATCAAATGATTCATCTGAATCATCATCAAAAAGGTTATCTACTATATTATCCAAAATATCATCATCTGGTTCTTCATTTTCTTCTTCAGGTTCATCTACTTTTGCTTTTTCTTCTTCAGGTTCTTTTACCTTTTCTTTTTCTTCGCCAGATTCAGACATCTTGTCTGAAGTTGGGAAACGTCTTTCCTCATCTTCAATCTTTCTTTCATCAATTTCATTACCTTCATCATCTAACAGGCGAACATCCAAAGCTAAAGCCTGTAGTTCTTTTGTCAAAACTCTAAATGATTCAGGAATACCTGGTTCAGGCATTTTTTGACCTTTAACGATAGCTTCATAAGTCTTCACACGACCAACAACATCATCTGATTTAACAGTAAGGATTTCACGTAAAGTATAAGCAGCACCATAGGCTTCAAGTGCCCAAACTTCCATTTCTCCAAATCTTTGACCACCATTTTGTGCTTTACCACCTAATGGCTGTTGAGTAACTAATGAATAAGGGCCAACACTACGGGCATGTAATTTATCATCAACCATATGGGCTAATTTAATCATATACATAACTCCAACAGAAATCTTAGAATCAAAATATTCCCCTGTACGCCCATCAATAACACTCTGTTTACCATCGCTTGGCATACCTGCTTCAGCCATAATATCTTCCAGGTCTTTAGCACTAATACCATCAAAAGCAGGAGTCGCAAAATATTGATTCATTTCTCTAGCTGCATAACCTAAATGCATTTCCATAACCTGACCAATGTTCATACGAGATGGAATACCCAATGGATTCAACATGATATCTAATGGTGTTCCATCTTCTAGATGAGGCATATCTTCGATTGGTAAAATCTTAGAAATGACACCCTTATTACCATGTCTACCAGACATCTTGTCACCTTCGGAAATTTTACGTTTTTGGACAATATAAACCTTAACAACTTTATTAACACCTGGCTGTAAATCATCATTCTTTTCGTCTTTCTTTCTTTCAAAGACTTTAATATCATGAACAATACCAGCACCACCATGAGGAACACGTAAAGAATTATCTTTGACTTCTCTTGATTTTTCTCCGAAAATAGCTAATAAAAGCTTTTCTTCAGCAGATAATTCAGCTTGCCCTTTAGGGGTTACCTTACCAACAAGAATATCGCCTTCTTTTACTTCAGCACCAATCATAATAATACCTTCACTATTAAGATACTTACGTGCTTCTTCACCAACATTAGGAATATCTCTAGTAATCTCTTCTGGTCCTAACTTAGTGTCACGACATTCAATACTATATTCTTCAATATGGATAGATGTATAAACATCTTCTTTAACTAATCTTTCAGACATGATAACAGCATCTTCATAATTATAACCATTCCATGTCATAAAGCCAACTAATACATTTTGTCCAAGAGCTAATTCTCCTTGTTCCATAGAAGGACCATCAGCTAAAATTTCACCCTTAACAACTTGATCTCCAACCTTCACAATAGGTTTATGATTAATACATGTACCTGCATTTGAAATCGCAAACTTTGTCAATTTATAACGACGTTCGCTATTTTCTTCCTGTACAATTATCTTTTTAGCATCAACGTATTTTACCGTACCACTAGCTTTCGCAACAACCGCCGCACCAGAATCTCTTGCTGCCTGGTATTCCATACCAGTACCAACATATGGTGTATGTGGATTAAGTAATGGCACTGCCTGACGTTGCATGTTAGCACCCATTAAGGCACGTGTGGCATCGTCATTTTCCAAAAATGGAATACATGAAGTAGCTACAGATACAATCTGTTTTGGTGAAATATCAATAAAATCAACTTCTTCAGGCTTAGCCATAATGTTTTCACCCAAATGACGAGCAATAACTTGTTCATCAAGAATTTCACCATTTGGACCTGTTTTTACTTTAGCTTGGGCAATAACATAGTTCTTTTCTTCATCTGCTGTTAAATAACGAATATCATTTTCGTCAATAACAGTATTATTTACTTTACGATAAGGGGTTTCAATGAAACCATATTTATTAATTTTAGCATATGAAGCTAATGTTGAAATCAAACCAATATTCGGACCTTCAGGAGTTTCAATTGGACAAATACGACCATAGTGAGAAGCATGCACATCACGGACTTCATAACCAGCACGATCTCTTGAAAGTCCACCTGGACCTAACGCTGATAAACGACGTTTATTAGTTAATTCAGCTAACGGATTAATTTGATCCATAAATTGAGATAATTGTGATGAAGAGAAAAATTCTTTCATTGCAGCTGTTAATGGTTTAATGTTTGTAAGGGATGCAGGAGTGACATTATCTGTTTCTGTCAAAGACATTCTTTCCTTAACAACACGTTCCATTCTTGTAAGACCGATTCTAAACTGATTTTGAATCAATTCACCAACTGATCTTACACGTCTAT
Organism: Erysipelotrichaceae bacterium; assembly: GCA_021201655.1. GTDB lineage: Bacteria > Bacillota_I > Bacilli_A > Erysipelotrichales > Coprobacillaceae > JAJQDJ01. The sequence goes on from JAJQEL010000089.1 coordinate 14,422, forward strand.
TACCTAAATGATCAATATCATCCAATAAGCCAATACGACTCATTAAGCTTACTCTATCATCATTAGCCAAATCTAATGAATCAAAAATATCTACTAAATTTAAAACATATGAATATGCAGCAAGCATATCAGAAATTGTAATATATTTACAGTCTAATGATAAATCTGTCCCAATAACACGCATTTTTTTGCTCATAGTTTCATTTGTATAAACTTCTAATACTTGAATACGTGCCGTTGATCTTAAATATTCATTGGTAGAGATTTCTTTTACATGAGCTCCTGCTTTAAAAACAGGTTCCAATTCATCAACCTTATCCTTAGTTAATAAAGTTCCTTCTTTCATGACCACATTGCCATCAACATCGACAACATCCTGAGCTAATATACGATTAGTAATACGATCCAATAAGCTCAATTTCTTTCCTAATTTGAAACGTCCAGCACGTGCCAAATCATAACGCTTAGGATCAAAAAATCTAGTATACAATAAATTATTGGCACCTTCTAATGTTGCAGGTTCACCAGGTCTTAACTTATTATAAATTTCAATTAAGGCACTATCTGTATCATGAGTATTATCCTTTTCAAAAGTGTTTCTTAAGAATTGATGTTCACCAAAAAGGTCAATGATATCATCATCACTGCTAATACCCAAAGCACGAAGTAAAACAGTTCCCGGAATCTTACGGGTACGATCAATACGTACATTAAGGATATCTTTGGCATCATTTTCAAATTCTAACCATGTTCCTCTTGAAGGAATCATACTTCCAGTAAAGACAATCTTGCCACTCTTATCAACCATAGTATCAAAATAAGCCCCTGGAGAACGTACTAATTGTGAAACAATAACACGTTCTGCCCCATTAATAACAAATGTCCCAGAATCTGTCATTAGCGGAAAATCACCCATAAATACTTCATTTTCTTTAATTTCTCCAGTCCCGTTATTGACGAGTTGAAGTTTTGCTCGTATTGGTGCTGAATAATTTACATCACGTTCTTTTGCTTCATCAATTGAATATTTAGGCTGATCAAAATAACAACTGATAAATTCCAAAGTTAAGGCACCATTATGAGAAGTAATAGGGAAAATATCATTAAATACTTCATTGATACCTTCTTCCTTAAACCATTTGTAAGAATTTGTTTGGATTTCTACTAAGTTAGGCAGTTCCAAAGAACCACTAATTCTTGAATAATTACGACGATTAATACGACTTTTTGCTTGAGTTACATTCTTGTCCAAGTCCGCTTCACTCCTTATCAATTATCTCTATCATTCTAAAAGCACGTCAAAAAAACACTGCCTTCTGTACATGATTAAGCATTTTATTATGCTAGCATAGTGCTAGTAGGTTGTCAATACCCAATTTACAAAAAACAGCGTCATTTTATCGCCCTTAAAATATAGTATCCTTTATCCCTTTTAATAATTTCACAATTACCAAAAACATCTTTCATTTTCGTCTTCGCCGATGGTGCTCCTTGCTTTTTTTTGTATGACAATCCACAATTCCCCAGCTTCTTCTAAGTATTGATAAGCATCTTCTAATATTTGAAATACCACTTTTTTACCAGCACGGATAGGTGGGTTAGAAACAATAGCATCAAACGTACCATGAACATTTTCATAGATGTTACTTTCATATGCTACAACATCATGCAAATGATTATATTGAATAGATTCATTCGCTAAATCAACTGCACGTTTATTAACATCTACCATTTCCACATGCATAGAAGGATGAACACATTTCAATGCAATACCTAAAGTCCCATAACCACATCCAACATCCAATAATGAATGCTTATTATTTAATGTTATATTTTCTAATAAGACTCTTGAACCATAATCAACACGATTTTTTGAGAAAACACCTATATCACTTATATATGTAATATAGTAATCTTGATAATGAAAATTAATTTTTGTTTTTTGTGAATCTAAAGAGGAGTTATCTGTATAATAGTGTGTCATTTATACTCCTTTATAAAGAAAGAAGCCCTTTAAAGGGCTTCACTATAACAATTATTTAACTTCTACAACTGCTCCAGCTTCTTCTAATTGTTCTTTAATCTTTTGTCCTTCTTCTGCAGGAATATCTTTCTTAATTTCTACAGGAGCTTTATCAACTAAACCTTTAGCATCAACTAAACCTAAACCTGTAATTTCTCTTACAACTTTGATTACTTTAACTTTAGTTGGACCGATTTCTGTTAATGTAACTGTTACATTAGCAGGAGCTGCATCTTCAGCGCTTTCATCAGCACCACCAGCAACCATAACTGGTGCAGCAGCAGTAACATCAAATTTTTCTTCAATTGCTTTTACTAAATCATTTAATTCTAAAATTGTAGCTTCTTCTAAATAAGCTAAGATTTCTTCATGTGTTAATTTTGCCATTTTTATTTCCTCCAAATTATTTTATTCAGCAGTAGCTTCCACTGCTTCACTTACTACTTCTTCAGTTACTACTTCAACCGTTTCAGGAATCTTTCCTTCCTCTTTTGCATCAGCCACAGCTTTAACAGCTCTGGCAACTTTTGCTACTGGTTCCTTCAAACACATTAATAACATTGAATACATACCATCACGGTTTGGCAACTTAGCAACTGCCATAACATCTTCCTGAGGTAAGAATTTACCTTCTACATAACCAGCCTTGATTTGTAAATTAGGATGTTTCTTTGAAAAATCTGCTAAAACTCTTGCAGGAGCAACAGCATCTTCATGACCAAATGCTAAAGCATTAGGACCAGTTAGATAGGCATCCAATTCACTCATGTTAGCTTCATCCAAAGCTCTTTGAACCAATTTGTTTTTATAGATCTTAAATCCAACATTTTCAGCTCTTAAAGCACGACGAAGCTCCGTCATTTCGGCAACATTCAAACCACGATATTCAGCGACAATTGTTGATTGAGAACCTTTGATTTTTTCTGAAATCTCATCAATAACCTGTTGTTTTGCCTCTAAAATCTCTTTTGACATTGTTACACCTCCTATTAAATTTTATATGCAACAATATATCCGCTAAAAAAACTCCCATCGAGGGAGTTTTGTCAATTCATCTTGACAATATCACCTCGGTAACAAATTAAGGTTTCCCAGTTACTGTCTACGGTATATTGATTGCGCCAATTTTATAAACTTACTTTTATACCAGGACCCATAGTTGAAGTAATAACAACATTCTTCATATAAGTTCCTTTAGCAGAAGATGGTTTTAATCTTACCATTAAGTTATAAACTGTCTTAAAGTTTTCGATAATTTTTTCATCTTCGAATGATACACGTCCAATTGGTACATGAACATTTCCTGCTTTATCAGTACGATAAGTAACTTTACCTGCCTTTGTTTCCTGAACAGTTTTTGCGATATCCTGAGTAACTGTTCCAGTCTTAGGGTTAGGCATGAGCCCTTTAGGTCCTAAGATACGTCCTAATTTACCAAGTTTAGGCATCATATCTGGAGTAGCAATCATAACTTCAAAATCTAACCATCCTTTTTGGATTTCGTCTAAGATTTCTTCTCCGCCAACGATATCAGCCCCTGCAGCTTTTGCTTCTTCAAGCTTAGCTCCTTGAGTAACAACTAATACCTTCTTAGATTTACCTGTACCATAAGGCAATACAACTGCCCCACGTAATTGTTGATCAGCATGTCTTGTATCCAAACCTAATTTAAATACAACATCCACACTCGCATCAAACTTTGTAATACTTGTTTTCTTTACTAAAGCAACTGCTTCATCAATTGGATATACTTTACCTTTTTCCACAAGAGCAGCAGCTTCCTGATATTTCTTTGATCTTTTAGCCATTTTTATTCTCCTCTGTTGAATTAGGCATCTAAGCCTTCTACTTTAATACCCATATTTCTTGCAGTTCCTGCAATAATTTTCATTGCACCTTCAATATCATTTGCATTCAAATCAGGCATCTTATATTCTGCGATTTCTTTTAACTTATCAGCTGATAATGTAGCAACTGTTTGTTTTGAATCACTAGCACCTTTACTAATACCACATGCTTTTAAAATCATTTCAGCAGCTGGAGCAGTCTTTAATACGAAATCAAAGCTCTTATCTTCATAAACTGTTAAAACAACTGGTACTGTTTCACCCATACGATCTTTTGTTTGATCATTGAAGGCGCTACAGAACTTAGGCATTTGGATACCAGCACCAGCTAATGCAGGTCCAGGTCTTGCTTGACCAGCCTTGAATTGAATCTTCATGACTCTTGCGACTTTCTTACTCACGCGACACACCTCCTATAAATTTTGTCCGTGTTGTGGTATAGGGCAGTCAACCCTCCCACACAAAAAACACATTATGCGTCGATTAATTATTATACACAAATTATAGATGAATGCAAGAGTTTCATTAAAAAAAGTCAGAAATTTTCTGACTTAATCTACCTTTTCTAATTGTATTAGATCAATTTCCATCGTTGCACTCATTTGATCAAGAAGCAAAGTTGCCACTTCTTTTTCCTTATCAATATTTTGCACTTTACCCGTTTTATCCACCCAAGGTCCAGAAACAATCTTAACACGATCACCAACATTAAAATCAATCTTAATACCTGTTGGAATACCCATCATCTTTAGTATTGGATCAATTTCTTCCTGAGCAACAGGGAAAGGTTTTTTACCACCACCAGATGAACCAATAAAACCAGTAACTCCTGTAGTATTACGAACAATATACCATGCTTCATCGGTCATAATCATTTCTACTAAAACATAACCAGGCCATAAGTTTTTAACTTTATTAACTTTCTTAGTGACTTCTGTACCATCTTTTTTCTTTTTAGTTTCAATGACTGTTTCTACTGTTTCAGGAATAACAATATTAAATAATATATCCTGAAGTCCTATAGATTCGACACGTTTCTCCAAGTTTTCCTTTACTTTGTTTTCATGTCCAGAATAAGTATTAACGACATACCAACGTCTACCTTCATTAAAGCTTGTACCAGTATTTGCAATATTTTCATTTTCAGCCATATTAATTCATCCCCAATGCTCTTAAAATAAATGCTATAATTGTATCACTTAAATAAAAATAGACACCAAATAAAAAGCAAAATACTAATACAACAAAAGAATTATAGGCCAATTCTTTTTTTGTCAACCAATGGATATTCTTAATTTCTTGACGTATGCCCTTTAAAGAGCACCACTCTCTAATTTTCATAATGACCTCCTATTTTGTTTCTCTATGAATTGTGTGTTTACCACATTTTTTACAATATTTTCTAAGCTCCAATCTTTCCACATTAGTACGCTTATTTTTAACCACTGAATAATTACGTGATAAACATTCACTACATACCAAGATAACTTTTTGTTTCATGTCCATCACTCCTCCGCTATAATTTAACACATTTATGTTAAGTCGTCAATGGAGGATTTCTTCTTCTTAATACGATAAACAGCATTATAAATACTTTTTATATTAATATTAAGGATCTGGGCTATTTCCTGTTCTGTATATCCCTCTTCTAAATACATAATGACCTCTTTTTCCACTTGTGAAGCTAATTTATCTATGGCCGTAAAATAATGCGTTGAGGCTTCTTTAACTGCCAAAACTTTTTCAGGGCGATAATAAGATTTAGGATCTGCAACTATGTCATCATATCTTAATTTCTTTTCATCATCAACCCAATTATTTAAAGATGGATAATATTCATTATTGCGTTTTCGATTAACTCTAAAATAAGAAACAAATTTTTTAATAATGGCTTGTTTCACAAAATTTCTTAAAGACATATCATAATCACTACGATAACTATCAAAAATATAATCAAGAGGCATGATGGCGATTTGTACATAATCATTGTAATCCAAATCAGTATACGTTGAAGCCATTGGATAGATCCAGCGATAAATTAAACGATAATATCTTTTATATAATAAAGTTTCTGCTTCTTCATAACCACAATGCATCAAATAAAGAAGTTCTTCATCACTGCCATAACTATCCATATTATCACCGTCCTAACCCAATGGATGTCGTGAATTATAAATCTGATATAAAATAACCGCAGTTGCTACAGAGGCATTTAATGATGTAACATGCCCATTCATAGGTAAAACAACACTCATATCACATTTAGACTTCACCAATCGTGAAATACCAAACCCTTCCGAACCAATCACAATACATAAAGGCATATTATAATCAATCTGACGATAGTCCTGTGATTCATGCAAATCACAGCCAACAATCCAGAATCCTTTCTTTTTAAGTTCTTCCAAAGTTCTTGATAAATTCGTTTCACGCGCTACTTTTACATAATCTATCGCTCCAGTCGATACTTTAGCAACCGTTGGAGTTAAGCCCACACTACGATTTTTCCCAATAATAACACCATCAACTTCAATGGCATCACATGTTCTTAGTATAGCTCCTAAATTATGGGGATCCTCCAAACCATCAAGCATTAATAATAAAGGTTGCTTATCAGCAGGAATATTATCAATAATATCATTTAAAGAATAATAATCATAACCCTCAACGCACGCGACAATACCTTGATGTACAACATTTCCGACTTTCTTTTCTAATACTTTTTTATCCACATAATTGACTTGAATATTTTTAGACTTTGCAAGTTTTAAAAGTTTTGGATCATTATAGGATTTTAATAAATAAATTTCATAAACCTGTTTTTGTCCTCTTAAGGATTCCATCACTGTATTTTTTCCATAAATATATTGTTTCATCTTGACTCTCCTACGAATGCCTTAAAATATTCAAATATTTCCTTAATACGTTCATGGTTGTTTGTTAGATATAAATATCCAATCAAACATTCAAAACCTGATGATTGATTATGTTCTAAAACATTAACGTTTTTATTTTGATGTTTTGGTTTGGCATTGCGTCCACGTTTATAAATAGCGATTTCTTCATCTGTTAACCAATTGTTATCCAAGGCAGCATGCATAAAGGAGGCATGTGCTTTTGCACTCACATAGTTTATTGCTTCTTTTGCGAGCGAATCAGGTTTTAAAATATTCTTTTCTACAATCAAATATTCTCTTACATAAACTTCAAAAACTGCATCCCCTAAATAAGCTAACGTTAAAGGATTAATAAGTTCTGGTTTCATAGTATGCCTTTTTCCTGTAGAATAGTTCTTAATTTATCGGCTTCAGCAAAATTCTTTGCTTTTTTATAATCATTCCATTGATTATACAAAGCAATATCCTCTTCACTTAACTTAACAGTGTCATGCGTAAAGCCCATAACATCAAGCATCTTAATCAAGGTATTATATTCTAATAATATCAAATCATTATTCTTATCTCTAACACGCATAACTTGATTCATAGTTTTCACCTGATCTAAAATACGGCTTAATGCTAAGGAAGTATTTAAATCGTCACTCAAAGCATCTACCATTAAATCAACAACATCTTTTTTATAATTCTCACCATCTAAATGGTTCAATTGAATATATAATGATGATTGTTTTAAAGTATTTTCTACTTTAGCAACCTCTTTTTTAACATTTTCTATCACTTCATCCGTCATATTTAATGGATTACGATAATGAGTAGATAACATCAACCATTTAAACACATTGCAACCTAATTTTTCAATGGCGTCTTTAGCCCATACAACATTACCTAATGATTTAGACATTTTTTCACCATTAATATTAATCATTTGATTATGCATCCATGTATCCGCAATCGGATGATTATGATAAGCCATTGATTGAGCTATTTCGTTTTCATGATGTGGAAACTTTAAATCCTGTCCACCGCCATGAATATCAATCTTACCATTATCAAATATATCATTAATCATAACCACACATTCCGTATGCCAGCCTGGTCTTCCTTTAGACCATGGGCTATCAAATTGAATGCCTTCATCTGTTTTCTTCCATAAAACAAAATCTGTAGGACTTTCTTTTTTAGCATTATCAGCATCTTCTAAACGATCTGATGCATTATTAATCAAATCTTCTACCTTAATACCTGATAACATGCCATATTCTTTAATCTTTGGTACTCTAAAATAGACATCACCATCAACTTCATAGGCAAAGCCTTTTTTTACTAAAGTATCAATAAAATCTATAATTGGTCCCATTGTTTCAGTAACACGTGGAGTATATGTTGGCATCTCTAAATTAAGATTTGTACGAATATCATTATAGGCTTTAATATATTTATCTGTTAATTCTCTTTCACTGATGCCTTCTTCTTTTGCTGCTTTAATAATTTTATCATCAACATCTGTAAAATTAGAGACAAATGTGACTTCGTTTCCTAAATATTCAAACGTTCTTCTTAATATATCAAATACAATCATTGGTCTAGTATTACCAATATGAGCATGATTATATACTGTAGGGCCGCATACATAAATACTGACTTTTCCTTCTTCAATTGGTTTAAATTCTTCTTTCTTGTTAGTAAGAGTATTAAATACTTTCATGTTTTTCCTCCTTCTATTAAAAAAGCAAATGATAGAGACGATCCACTTTATCATATGCTCATTTGTAACTTTTAACGCAAGTTAACGTTCTTTCTTTTAAAAAGACTCAAATAAGGGCATCCAAAATCATCCGTCAAGCATTTCCACCATTTAGCTCTCTCTATAAATTTCATAATTTCTTCATTCTTATTTATAATTTAGTATACTATAACAAATTCTTTAACTTTAATCAAGTTTAATAATGAACTGTTAATGATTCTAAATATTGATTTATTTCCTCAATATTTTCATCATACACAGTTTCTGAAGCCTGATAAGTTAAAGCATAAGTACATTCCGTAGTAAAAAATACAACATGTTCAAACTTCATGCCTGAAGAACTATATTTACCAAAAAACTTATGACATTCCAAACCACTATCTAAGGTAATTTTTTTATAGCTAACATCAGAAGCTCCATTTTCTTCTAATTGACCCTGATAAAGATCAGGCATATCTTCTAGTAAATTATCTGTATCATCCACCACAGAAGAATAAGTCATGATTTCATCATCATCAATAAAATGAACAGCATCAATATTATCAACAGAAGTATCAATACTTAAACGATTGGGATAATAAAAAGAGGCTTGATCGGTGATTTCATATAATGTTCCATCTTTTTCTAACGAAACAACAGAAGATTTATCTTCGCATGCACTCATCATAAATAATAAGAAACATACACACAATATTTTCAACTTATTCATCACTATTCCCCTCCTCGTTTTGTAGTATACTAAAGATTAAAAAGAAAATCAATGAAAAGCGAAAAGGATAGGTATAAAACCTATCCCACAATCGCTAATCTAACAATGAATTGAAAACTCGTAAGTAGGCGTCTGCACTTTCTTCCCAATCAAGTTTAGCATCCATCGCGCGATGTACTAAATCTTTCCAGCTATCTTTATCTTCATTATAAACTTTCAATGCATAATCAATGGTATTAAGCATTTCTTGAGCATTGTAGTTCTTAAAGCTAAAACCTGTTCCTGTTTGAGCATATTCATCATATGCTTGAACGCTGTCTTTTAAACCACCAGTTTCTCTAACAATAGGGATTGTTCCATAACGAAGTGACATCATTTGTGATAAACCACAAGGTTCAAATAATGAAGGCATCAAGAACATATCGCAGCCACCATAGATACGGCAAGATAAACCAAAGTCATATTTTAAGTTTAAGGAAATCTTTTGATTATGATATGCAGCAATTCCTTTTAATGGTTCTTCATAATTCAAATCACCAGCGCCAAGAACAATAACCTGTACATCACGTTGCATAAGTTCATCCATCTTTTCTAAAATGATATCCAAACCTTTTTGCCATGTTAATCTAGTTACAATACCAATTAAAGGTACATCTGCTCTTACTGGTAAGCCACATTCTTCTTGTAAAGCAGCTTTATTAATTGGCTTCTTTTCATCCACTGTAGTTATATCAAAGTTTTCTACCAATTCTGGGTCTGTAGCAGGATTAACAACGTCTGGATTAATACCATTTAAGATACCATAAAGATCATGTCTACGCATATTTAAAATACTTTGTAAACCTTCACCAAATTCATCAGTTAAAATTTCCTGTGCATATGTAGGTGAAACAGTCGTTACAACATCACTATAGAAAATAGCTGATTTCATCATATTAAGGCATCCATCATTACGACAGTTACCATTATAATAAAGATAATTATCTAAACCATATAAATCAGTTAAATAGTTAGGATCACACTTACCTTGATAAGCAATATTATGAATTGTAAAAGTAATCTTAATACCTTGATAGTATTCATAATAAGCATATCTTTCTTTATATAATGGAGCAATCATAGCTGCTTGCCAATCATGTAAAGAAATAATATCAGGTTTAATATCTAAATGAGAAATAAGTTCCAATACTGCAAAATCATAACATGCAAATCTTTCTTCATCATCATCATATCCATATAATCCAGGTCTACCATAATATTGTTCATTATCAACAAAATAGAAAGTTACACCATCATATTCAGTTTTGAAAATACCACAATAGCATCTTCTCCATCCGACCCAAATATAATAATTAGTAACATATTCTAAAGAATCAGCTAACTTTAAATCTCTATATTTTGGTAAAACAACAATACATTCATGTCCTTTTTGTACCAAAGCTTTAGGAAGTGAGCCGATAACATCAGCTAATCCACCAGATTTTATAAAAGGAGTTCCTTCACCAGCCGCAAATACTATTCTCATTATACGACATCCCCTTCTTTAACGTAAAGTGGTGTTTCTCCACCAGTTAAATTAATCTTCTTTTCGATGCTAGCATCTTTATCGATAATGACATTTTCGATAACAGCACCAGGCGCAACTGTAGAACCATTTAAGATAATACAATTCTTAACTGTAGCACCTTCACCAATCACAACATTACGAGCAATGATGCTTCCTTCAACAGTACCATCAATAATAGCACCATTAGCAACAAATGATTTCTTAACATTAGCATTTGCTTTATATTTAGCAGGTGGCGTATCATTTGTATTTGTAAAGATTGGCCAATTAGATTTAAATACTTGAGTAGAAACTTCAAAGTCTAACATTTCCAAGCTAACTTTATAATAAGCATCAAATGAATCGATAATTCTAGCAAAACCTTGATATTCATAAGCCGCAATATCTCTTTCATCACATAAATAAGCTAATGTTTCTTTTAAATCAAAGAATGAACTAATTTCTTTAGCATAATTAATTAAATCTAATAATGCTTTTGTATTCATAACATATGTTTCCAAAGAAACGCTTCTATCTTTACGATTACCCTTATTTGTTTTAATAGCACTTACATGATTGCCATCTAATTCTAAATAATCAGAACCAACAAATGTTTCATCAGCATTATCAATATTTTTATAAACAACTGTAATTTCAGCTCCTGATTTAATATGGGCATCAACAACATCAGCATAATTCATAGTTGTAATAATATGAGCTGGTGCAATAACAACATAATCAGCTTTTGATTTTTCTACAAATGCAGAGTTTTCAACCATGTTGTTAATATCATGATTATACATAGCACTGTTTGCATATTTTTCATTATATAATAATGAAACACCACCAGATTTAGAGTTAAAGTTCCATGCATTACCATTACCCATATGTTTAAATAATGATCTTGGTTTTTCTTTAATTAAAACACCAACACTATCAACATTTGAGTTAGATAAGTTAGATAATACAAAGTCAATAATTCCATAACGACCAAGGAAACTTACTGAAGCAACTGGTCTTTTTTCAGTCAAACCTCCTAAAGAAACATCAGAGTGTAAATTTACTAATCCAATAACTTTTGCCATTTCAATATCCTCCTATTACGCATTATCACTAACAAGCTCTACTTTTTTAGCTTCTTTGTTAGTGACGCTTCCTGCTTTAATAACAACATTTTCATCAACGATGGCTTTGTAAATTTCTGCACCCTCTTCAACAAGTACACCAGGCATTAAGACAGAATCAACAATCTTAGCACCTTCACCAATTGAAACATTATCAAATAATACAGAACCTGATACTTCACCGTTAACGATACATCCTTGAGTAACAAGGGAATTCTTAACAGAAGCCTTATCACCAATGATTTGAGGTTTACTCAAAGTATCTTCAGTGTAAATCTTCCAATCTTTCTTAATATTATAAAGATCTAACTCTTTATCATCTAATAAATCCATATTAGCTTGCCATAAACTTTCAACAGTTCCAACATCTTTCCAATATCCAGCAAATTCGTAAGCATATAATTTCTTACCATCATTTAACATCATTGGAATGATATTCATACCAAAGTCATGTTTACTATTTTCATCAGCTGCATCATCAATTAGATATTTTCTTAAATCTTTATAAGTAAAGATATAAATACCCATAGATGCTAATGTTGATTTAGGTTGAGCTGGTTTTTCCTCAAATTCATAAATTGTACCATCAGGATTAGTATTCATAATACCAAAACGAGTAGCTTCTTCTAAAGTAACATTTAATACTGCAACTGTTAATGCTGCATCTTTTTCCTTGTGAGCAGCTAACATAGCATCATAATCCATCTTATAGATATGGTCACCTGATAAAATCAAAACATATTCTGGATCATATTGATCTAAGAAACTAATATTTTGATAAATGGCATCAGCAGTACCAGCATACCAAGTAGCTCCTACTTCTCCTCTTTCACGAGCTGGTAAAATAGCAGCTAATGAATTGTTACCATCAAGACCCCACTTAGAACCAGCACCTACGTATGTTCCAAGTAAGACAGATTCATACTGTGTTAATACACCAACTACATCAATTCCTGAGTTGGCACAATTGCTTAATGGAAAGTCAATAATTCTATACTTTCCTCCGAAGTGGACTGCAGGTTTAGCAACTTTAGCTGTTAAAGCTTCAAGACGCGTACCTCTTCCACCTGCTAAAATCATCGCAACAATTTCTTTTCCCATAATTTTTCCTCCTAAACTTTTATGTGAAAGTGCTTACCTATGTTTCTATTTTACCACAAAGTCATTTAAAAAAATACTATTTCGTGTTAATTTTCAAAAAAACTTTTTTAAAAGTTTGATGCAACTTTAAAATCTTCTTTCATACACTATATTGAGGTGAAACCATGCCCAGAATTGCATATAATGATGCTGATGTCGAATTATTAGCACGTATTATGAAGGCTGAAGCGTTAGGTGAAGGAGATGAAGGTATGCTGATGGTTGGCAATGTCGTTGTCAATCGTGTTGTGGCCGAATGTGATGTGTTTAGAAACACACGTACTATCTCTGAAGTGATTTATCAAACGAATGCCTTCGCCGGCGTTGGTCAGCCATTATTTAATGAAGCAGTGAATGCCAAGGAACGTGAATTAGCACTAAGGAATATTGAAGGTTATCGCGTTGAACCAGCATATAATGCTTTATGGTTTAAGAATCCTGGCAGTAATGTAACATGTCCTGAAACTTTTTATGGAGAGCTCACTGGCAGGTATAAAAATTATTGTTTTTATGCTCCAGGAGCAAAATTCAATTGTGACTTATAGGAGGGTCTATGGATAATTCAATTGTAGAGTCACCACTATTACCTATTAGTGAACAGACATATTTAGAGAATATATTAAGATTAAATATTGGTAAACTTGGTACATTTTATTTTACGTATACTGGTAGTAATGATTGGCGTGATCGTGTATATAAAGGTATTATTGAACAAGTTGGTAGAGATCATTTTATTGTACATGATCCTAAGAATCAAAAGTACTATATATTCCAGTTTGTTTATTTTGACTTTGCGGAATTTGATGAACCAGTGAATTTTAATACACGCTAAAGGAAGTGGCAATGCCACTTCTTTTAATTAAAAACAAAAAGATGTGGCTCCACGTTTTCCGCACATCCCACCTCAAGCGGTAGGAAAACCACACCTATAAAGAGTTTACTCTTTTCCTAATCAAAATATACCATCAACTTTTAAATTTGTCAATTAACAATTTCACCATTCATTTTACTTCAACAAAATTTGAAAGCATATAATAATAGTTGCTATTATCATAAGTTTTATAAGCTCTAATTACACTACATATATTATCAATAAATTGCAAGCCGTATTCTAGACGTGAATCTTGTTTTTTTATTGATTTTATATTATCGAATTCTTTTGCTGATTCTATAATCTTATTCTCAAAATCTTTTTTATTAAAAGTATCGAATATAACATCAATATCACAATCTATATGCATAATGATTTTGCTTAACAAACATATATATTGTTCTTCTTTTTGCATTTGAAATATCTTTCTGTCACTTTTATAAAAGACTGAATAAATAATTGTATAATTTAAAGAATTGATATGCTCTAGCATGCATATTTTGATTCGTTGATACTGATTGTCTAAAAGAACAGATTTAAATTCAGTAAATACCTTTTCTTTTTCATGTGCAGATAAAGGCATATTTCTTATTTTCTTTTTAAAATGTTTATAAGTCATATCAGTATCTTTCTTTGAATTGGTCAAAAGACCAGCGACAATAAAAAATTCATCACTTTCAGTTTCATCCACATAAAGTATCACAGCATTTCTCCTTTGCTTTTAGAATGATGAAATTTTTATAAAAGCATTATATCATAGTTTTCATAAAAATACTCCTTATATTTCATTGCACACTAAAAGAAGTGGCATTGCCACTTCTACTTTCTTAAATATTCTATTGCTTCTTGAATGGTTTTTATAATTGTATCAACTTCTGATATATCATTATATCTTCCTATTGATAATCGTAATGATCCATGTGCCAATATATAAGGAACACCCATTGCTAGTAGTACATGACTAGCTTCAACACTTCCCGAAGTGCAGGCCGAACCACTTGAAGCACAAATACCTTTTAAATCAAGCTCAAATAATAATGATTGACCATCAATATGTTCAAAACTTATATTGAGTATGCCTGGTAAACGATTATCTTCATCACCATTAAAATGAGACCCTGGAATTTTCAATAATGTTTCTTGAAGTTGATTCCTTATAGTTTGAATACGATTATTCTTTGCTTCCATAAGTTCATAGTTTTCTTTTAAAGCGGTAGCCATGCCTACAATACCTGCAACATTTTCCGTACCAGGACGTTTACCTTTTTCCTGCCCACCGCCTTCAATAAAATTATTTATTTTTACTTTTTTACTGATGTAAAGAAAGCCAATACCTTTAGGGCCATTAAATTTATGAGCAGAAGCTGATAATAAATCCATATTGAATATATCTATAGGTATACTACCCACAGCTTGTACAGCATCACAATGATATAATATATTCTTTTCATGACATATTTGACCTATTTGATTGACAGGTTGAATAGTACCAACTTCGTTATTGGCATACATAATAGAAACTAAAGCCGTTTTATCTGTTATGCTTTGTTGGAGTTGTTGCAAATCAACTTGTCCTTTTTCATTAACATCTAAATAAGTAACTGAATAACCTTCTTTTTCTAAAGCTTGAGCAGTATGTAATACGGCATGATGTTCTATTTTAGAGATAATCAAATGATTTTTACCTTGTTTTTTTATAGGCTTGCATAATACCACGCATCGCCCAATTATCTGCTTCACTGCCACAAGAAGTAAAATAGATTTCAGCGGGTGATACTTTTAAAAGCAAAGCTATTTGTTTTCTTGCATTTTCGATAGCTTGATGATTACTTCTACCTAATTTATAAATAGATGAAGGATTGCCATAGTTTTCTTTTAAATAAGGTAGCATAGCTTCATAAGCAACATCACAAATACGCGTTGTTGCCGCATTATCTAAATAAATCATGCTCCATCCTCAATCAGCACTTTCATCGTGCCACCGCAAACCATACCTTCTGATTCAGCTACATCACCAGTCATATCAATAAATGCTATTTGATATTGATGGGTACCAATAATATCAATCGCATCTCTAATAATCGCACCCTCACTACATCCGCCACCGATACTGCCAGTGACATTACCATGAGTATCAACAGACATCTTAGCACCTACACCTCTAGGGGTAGAACCTTTAGTTTCAATCACAGTGACAACGGCTTGTGGATTGTTATTGCTTGCTAGGTATTCAATCATATCATATTCCAAATCAGAACCATTGATATATCTCTCTACTTGATTATTAGCAGGTAAACGTTTATATGAAATGACTTCAGATAATATAGAAATAGCTATTTCTTCTGGCGTAACGGAACCAATATTTAATCCTATAGGAGAACAAATCGCATCCAATCGAGATTGTTCATAGCCTTCTTCTTTAAGCATTTCCAATAATCCACGTACACGTCTACGTGAACCAATCATCCCTAGATAAGCACTTTGTACACCTTTGAATAATGTCCTTAAGCACTTAGCATCATGTTTATGTCCTCTTGTAATAACCACAACATAGTCATATGATGTTATTTTTAGTGATTCAATCGCATGTTCAAAAGAATCGCAAATAACTTCGCTAGCCATAGGAAATCTTTCAGTATTTGCAAATGCTTGACGATCATCCACCACTGTTACATTAAATCCACATTTAGCAGAAAATTCACAAAGTGGCATGGCAATATGCCCAGCTCCTAAAATAATAAGTCTTTCTCTAGGAAATACTGGTTCAATGGTTGTAAATAAATTGTCTTGTTGAATAAGTTGTGGTTTAACAACCGTAAAGTTTTCATAATCACCACTTTGGATGATTTCAATATTTCTGCTTAATTCATCTAAACTTCCTGATTCATTAGAAAAAGTTGTTTTAATTTGTAAGCTTTGACCTTCCTCTGAAGTGATTTTGTCAAGTAGACAATTTAAATAATTAAAATGATTTGCTATTC
>JAJQEL010000118.1:0-23510 GCA_021201655.1 Erysipelotrichaceae bacterium
TCCTTAGTGAACTTTTAATTATTTATTTTGTTCACTTTAGAGAATCATATCAGACATAGATTTTTTGTTTACATATTTTTTAGCAGATGATCAATATCTTTATTCCACAAAATTTGGATTTAATACCAAGAAGGAATTCGAACAATGGCTTAGAGAAAGACTAAATAATAGATTCTATGACTTCTTTATTGTCAAAAATAATCAATTAAAGTCAATAGGATTTGTCTATAATTATGATTTATCTTTAATAGATGGACATTGTAAATTAGTTGTTTATATTATTGATGAATATCGAAAAACAGGAATTGGTGGTTTTGTAGCTACCAAATTCATGAAATATCTATTTGCTAAATATCCCATAAGAAAAGTCTATTCTACTATTTATGATTATAATCAGGAAAGTTTGCAAAGTCACATTGCAGCAGGGTTTATAGAAGAAGGATCAATAAGCGATTATCGTTATTATCATGGGACATATCATCGAATTCATTATTTTTCTATGAATAGAAAAACGTTTGAAAGTACTTTAGGAAAGCTGGTGAAATAATGTATTGCATTAATATGTGTGATATTTTTCATATGACTGTTATTAATGAAAATCAGTTTGCAAGCTTTATGAATTATCTCATAGAAATCATGCCCAAAAAACCTAATCGTATTTATATGGGATCCTATTTTTGTAGTCAATACTTTTTAAGATTTAATGGATATTTACAAATAATTGAATATTGTCAAAATAACAATCTTCATATAACTTTAGTTATTCCTATATTAAGTCAAAAAGATTTGAAAACTGGTAAAAAAAGAATTGAAAACATATGTCAACAAGCAGGAAATGTCATAGATGAAATAACTGTTAATGATATAGGAATGTTAAAATATTTCCAAAATAAAAACTATCAAGTTAATCTTGGCAGATTATTTTTTAAGACCCCACGTGATTGTCGTGTTAGTGATTATACTAATGCAACAATAGTCCCTGAATTAGTATCAAATTTAAACTTAGAATTCTGGCAAAAAGAAAATTTAAATGATATCGAATTAGATCCTACAAATAAAAGTATTGATATATCAATTTTAAAAGAGAATACTTTATCTGTTGGTTTACACATACCATATTGTTATATGACAACAGGAAATATATGTAAATTTGCTTCTATTCATAAAGATATTGAATATAAGTTTAGAGCAAATGCAACTTGTCGATTGGAGTGTATGCATATTTACGAAGCTTATAATGGTCATAATAATCTTGATGAAATCAATCCTACAATAGAAAGATATGGCAGGACCTTATTTTTTAAAAATGAACAAATTAACGTGATAGGAAATGATATTTCAAAATATATTTATTTTCCAATTAAAGAATGGAGGAATTATTTATATGAAAATACTAGCTCCACTTAGTAATATTGATTATATTGATAAATATATTACAGCGGGTGCTGATGAATTATATTTAGGATTTCATGATGATTTATGGCATCAAAAATTTGGTCAATATGCAGATATTAATCGCATGTCTGGTTTTATTAAAAGAGCGAATCCTTTTAATTTTGAGGATGTTATTAATATCATCAAGTATGTTAAAAATAAAAATAAATGTATTTATGTGACAATTAATGCAAATGCTTATAACAGTGATCAAATTCGCTATATTAAAGAAAAATATTTTATTCCACTGAAACAAGCTGGTGTAGATGGTGTTATTCTTTCTGATATCAATGTCATATTAGCTGCCATAGATATAGGCATAAATCCAATTGCTAGTACTATGTGCTCTATATATAATGAGGATATTACTAAAATATACAAAGAATTAGGTGTCAAAAGAATGATTTTACCTCGAGATCTAAGTTTAGATGAAATCCAACAAATTTGTGAAAAAATTCCTGATATTCATTTTGAGGCATTCTTTATGAGAAATGGATGTATCTTTTCTGATAGTTATTGCTTAGGGTTGCATCGCAAAGAATGTGGTGGTATATGTGCTTATACAAGATTTAGCGAAAGTATGTATAGCCATAATTATACCGATTTTAATGATTATACAGATGTTGATGTGAACGATTATTTATATCGTCATGTGTTCCACATTGATGCTTGTGCTATGTGTGCTTTATATAGATTATCAAAAATTGGTATCAAATCATTAAAGATAGTAGGGCGTGCTGATGATTGGGATGGAATATGCAAAGATATAAAGCTGACCAAAGAAAATATGCAAATTATGAAGGATTCAGGTAATGAAAAAGATTATCTTGATCATATGATTTTTCCAGATAATTTTCCTCAAAAATGTCGTATTAGCATGTCTTGCTATTACCCTGAAATAAGATTCAACAGAAAAGGGAGGGAATAAAATTGTATATATTAAAAAAACATATTCTTGAAGAGAATACAAATGATTTATATCAATTATTATGTAATCCTGATATAACAGAAATGCCCTATCAGTCAAGATTAATAAATGCGATTGAGTTTTCTCACTGGCTCGAACATCAATTAACAACAGGTTTTTATCATGATTTATATTTAATATATGATGATATTCATATAGTTGGCTATATGTTAGCTTATGATTATAGAATATATGATGGACATTGCCAAATAAATGGCTATATGAAAAATGGTATGAAAGCCGAAGTGCTTTTAATGTTTGTTGAAAGGCTATGTTTAGAATATCCGTTAAGAAAACTTTTATTGGAAACTATTGATGAAGATATGTTAGCAGTTGCTAAAACAGTAGGATTTAATGAGGAAGCATTATTAAAGGAATATAAATATAAGGATTCTATATATTATGATTTACATATTTTAAGTTATAGGAGCCAAAATCATGCATTATAAATCTATCATAACATGTTATTCATGTTTTGAATTTATAGATAATATCAATCAATGGTATGAAAATAGAATCGCATTTAAAACTATTGATAGTGAATGGACATATCATGAAATATGTTATGAAATAAAAAAATAACACCTTATTTTTATAATAAAAATCAAATATATTGTATAAATATTGAACATCCTGTTTATTTTTTTATCGCATTTATGGCTATTACAATAAGTGGTAATATAGCATGGTTAAGTCAAGAAACAAAAGAGTCTATTGAAATTACAGACGAGCAAATAATCAAGCTTATAAGTGAAAATATTGATGGTGAGTATAAAAATTTACATAATGAAGATTGTGTATCTATTATTGCTCAAAGTTCAGGAACAACATCGGTTTCTAAATGTGTTATGCTTTCACAAAGAAATGTATTAAGTGATACTATGGGCGGACTAAGTTTATATGATTATCCATTGGGTGCAATATATTATAAAGTATTACCATATCATCATTTGTTTGGTTTGGTTGCTGATTTATTAGGTGCTTTATATTCAGGTGGAACAATATGCTTTTCAAATGATAAACTCAATCTATTCAAAAATTTACGTATATTTAAACCGACACATATGAATTTACCACCTATTATTGTATCAACAATTGAAAAAATGCTATCTCGTTCATCAGACATAAATGAGGTAACTGGTGGACAATTAAAAAAGATTATGTGTGCTGGTGCTGCTCTTAATGAACAAACACAAAAAAATATGAAGGATTATGGTATTCATATATACTCAGCTTATGGTTTGACGGAATGCTCGCCTTGTGTCAGCATGAATTGTGATATGTATCATAAAAATGGAAGCGTTGGAGTCATATTGCCTGGGGTCAATGTGATGATAGATGATGGGGAAATATTGGTTCGTGGTGATATTGTTATGAAAGGTTATTGGAAAGATATTGCAGCCACCAATCAAGTGTTTAAAGACGGCTGGCTTATGACAGGTGATTTGGGCTATTTGGATGAAGATGGTTTTTTGTTTTTAACTGGTCGCAAGACGAATTTAATTGTCTTTGAAGATGGTACAAAATTATCTCCAGAAATCATGGAAAATAAAATCAAAACATTACCTGAGATTGATGAATGTTTAGTATATAGTGAAATGACAGAGGATGTAACTGTTTTAAAAATTACGGTTGTTAGTCAGTCTGATAAATATGATAAAATCAAAGTAAATGTTAAAGAAGCTGTTAAAAAATATGGTATAGTTGAAAAATTACAAGGTATTTATATCACAGATCAACCATTAGAAAAGAATAATCTTGGTAAAATTATCAGAAAATAAGAATATACCATATACTTAGTATATTTGATAAATTATTACTTCAATGAAATGAAAATGAATAAAGTGCAAATAGGCGTTTTTCATTTTCATTTTTCTTTAGACAAAGATGAAATGCTTATATATAAATTATTATGAAAAAAATCGAAAAAAGTATCAAAATACATAAAATATTGTTATAATGAATGTGAAAGTAGGGGGAGAAAGCCATGAAGTTATATAATCAAGATAATGTCAGTCTTAATGACTTAAATCCTTATGTTAATATGAATCGTCGCATGACTGGTATACAATTTGTTAATCAATTAACTAATAAAAGCCTATTTGTTAAATGTGATGATGTAATAGCTAAACAAATATATCATGGTCTAACTACTGGTATCAAAGAAGAAGAATTAATTGACTTGTGCAATCAGGTTGATATTCCTAATCTTTTCTATCTTTTGATGCAGGAGGGGATGATTGAATGAATTATCAATGTATTGAATCTTTTATAACAAAAGAAGGCATACATGTTTTAAAACTTCATGTTTTTTATAAATACAATAAATATTTTTTGTTAAGTGAAAATGGTACATCTATTTTAATAGATGAACAATTATATCAAAGTATCGTTAATAATAATATGTGTGAAGACCTTCAAGTGAAGCTTATTCAAAGACAAATGGCTTATATTGATAAGCCGCCTATTCAAACCGAGGATAAGGTTACATATTTTATATTAGATATTACTAAAAAATGTAATTTTCATTGTATTTATTGTATGCGTTCCTTAACAGAAAATAAAACTATTACTTATCAAACTTTAGTTGATGTTTTAAAATATATTGAGGCTTATTGTAAAAGAAATAAAGTCAAAAATATCACTATTCAAGCATGGGGTGGTGAACCTATCCTTGATTTTGATGATATATTCTTCATTAACGATTATTTTAGTGATACTAATATACATTGTAATAGTGATGTTGAAACCAACGCTTCTTTAGTTAATGATGACATTGCTAAGAAATTATATAAAAACAATATTCGTATTGGAGTCAGTATTGATGGCTATGATGTATTACATAATCAGCAACGAAAATATCCTAATGGTAAAGATACCTTTTCAGATGTTCTTAAAGGAATAAGAGCATTACAGAAATATTATGGCAACAATATAGGTATTATTTGTATTATTACCAAATACAATATTGATAAAGTTAAGGAAATGGTGAAATATTTCTATTTTGATTTAAATATACATAGTGTTAAATTCAATATAGTTAGAGATAATCCAAATGCTTTAGCATCATCTTTACAACCATCTTTTGCTCAGATTGAAACGTTTGTTGATGCTTTATTTAATGAACTTTTAGCTTATAATATGTTAAACATAGCATTTAGTGAAGGAAATATTCAAACTCGATTAGATAATCTTATTAATGCTAAGCAGGCAAATATATGTGAATCACGAGGTTGTAAGGGCGGTAGACGTATGCTGGCATTTGATTATAAAGGGGACATCTATCCTTGTGAAGTAATAGATTTTCCCGAGTTGAAGATTGGTTCCGTTTATGATAAAGAGCTTTTAGAAATCCAACTACAAAAGGCTTATCAAAATAATGTTTATTTTGATAAACATACAGAACAAAAATGTCAAAAATGTCCTTGGCTTATATTTTGTCAAGGTGGCTGTACTAGTCGACAATTCTATTGTCAGCAAAAAAGCTGTGATGAAGTTACATGCTTAATTAATCGTAAAATATATCCTGCTATTATAGAAAATATATTAGCAGACATTTTATAAGGAGAACATATGAAAACAATGTACTTAGCTTTAGGCTATGCCTGCAATCATCGCTGTTTATGTTGCCCTATTACTACATTCCAGCATTTGCATAAACCTTTAGATTTAAAAACTATTACTGACAATCTTGACGAAGCTCATGTTGGTAGTGATACTTGGGTAACTTTGTCTGGTGGAGAACCAACGCTTCATCCACAATTTTTTGATGTCTTAGCCATCATGAAACAAAAAAAGGTATATGTATCACTGCTTACTAATCTATCAAAATTCAAAGATAAATCATTTATAGAACAACTCATTACGACGATACCAAAAGATCATTTACACATTGTGACAGCGTTGCATCATTATCAAAAAGATATACACAATCATATCACAAATTGTCCATCTAGTTATGATGATACGATGCACGGTTTAAGGAATTGTTGTGAATATAACCTTGAAGTTTTTATAAAAATTATTATCCATAAACAAAACTATCAAGACTTAACAAATATGGTCAAATTTATCATAGATAAATTTCCCCCAAACATTTGCATACAATTTTGTGTTATGGACTTTGAAGGAAATGCTAAAAAGAATAAAGAGGATTTCTTTATTCATTATGATTTTATTAAGCCAGAATTAGAAAAAGCTTTAGACTTTTTTGAAAAATCTAAAGATAATCGTAAAATATATATCATTGAAACGCCACTATGTTTATGTGATCCTTATTATTGGAAATATTACGAAATTAAAAAAGAAACTTTACAATATTATCAGGCTCCAATTGTTGATAATGAAGAACATTTGGCAATGAGTGATGATACTGCATGTGGCACAAACTATCAAGAATGTGATCATTGCGATGTGAAACAATATTGTCCGGGATGCTGGCGCAGCGTCTATGATTTAGCTAAAAATTTATTGCATGAAATAAAAGGGAGGAGAGAACCATGAGTAAATTAAAAGTATTTTCATTAAAATTAGCAACAGAAGTTGATGCATTTGAAGTTTTAGGTTTGCAAAAAGAGAACAAAGAAGATTATGTGATGGAAGGTTATAGTGGGGGCTCTGATAGTAGCTGGACTGATGGAGGCTGGAATGATTCTTATGCGAATTGGATTGATCACGGCTGGAATGATTCTTATACGAAGTGGACAGATCATGGCTGGAGTGATTCCTATGCTAACTGGGTAGATCATGGCTGGAACGATTCCTATGCTGGTTGGACTGATGGAGGCTGGAATAATTCTGGTGGTGGCTGTTATATTACAAGTGCTTCAGTTGAATTTATGGGTTTAGATGATCATTGTTATGAATTGGATACGATGCGTAGATTTAGAGATATTTTAGTGGAGGAAGATGATCATTTTAGAGATCAAATTTTAGATTATTATCGTTATTCACCTCATATTGTTGAAAATATCAATGCTTCTCAAAATAAAGATGAAATATTGGCTGATATTTATCATAATCTTGTTGAAGAATGTGTTAAGTTATTGGAAGATAATCGTATTGAAGAAGCCAAAAGTTTATATACAGATTATTATGAAAAATTGAAAGAAGAATTTTTAGATGCATGAGAAAGCTTTGGATTTATCATGTTATTTGGTAGCTATTAAAGAGAACACTCAAGATTTAAAGGAAATGATTATGGCAAAACAATATGATCGTCTCTATTTAGGTTACGGATATTGTGAACGATTGATTGATTTTATATCTTATGAGGATATGATTGCGTATGTTCATTCATTGCAATTGCCAATAACCTTTTCTTTACCACCTGTTCATCAAAGATATCTTCATAAATATGAAAATCTTGTTATTCAGATTATGGATGAGGATATCATTGACGAAGTTGTAGTCAATGATGAATCAATGCTGATGTTATGTGATCTTAAAGAATTATATAAAAAAAAGAAAATCATTCTTGGCAGATTATTTAATCATGCTATTCGTGAAACACGTTTTGATATCACAACTATACCAGAAATGACTGATTCTATTTTTACTTTGAATCAGTCATTTTATAAAGAGCATTTTCATATTAGTGGTTTTGAAGGTGATACTTTAGTCGATGGTATTTTAACGTTAGATGATGAAAACTATTCCATTTATTATCCTCGTATCTATTTGTCAAGAATGACATATTGTGAATATTTTGCTATCAATAAAAAACCATCTCAAAAATACAATCTCAATCTAGGCTGTTCTTTTCCTTGTCAATCTATATACCAAAAATATGAAAATACTAGATTACCGATTATTAAATATGAAAATACGATTTATACATTACAACGAAAACCCATTGAAGATTGTGTCAAAGGGAATTATCGTATTATCTATTTTGGAGGTTGCCAATGAAAATTATTGTACCAATAAAAAAGTGAAGATGTAATGCCCTTGATTGAAAGTGGAGCTGATGAATTCTATCTTGCTTATCTTGATATAGATTGGCTTAACCAATATGGCTATTATATTGAATATAATCGTCGAGGTAGTTATAAAAATCGTGCCTGCTTTGAAAGCCAGGATGATTTCAAAAAAGCCATACAATTAATAAAAAAGTATCATAAATCTGTATATTTAACTTGTAATTCCATTAATGTTGTTAAAGAACAATTACCCTATTTTGAAAAGATTATAAGTTTTTTTGCGGAATGTGGTGGTGATGGTGTTATTATTACCAATGTTTTATTAATTGATATTGTTAAAAAATATCATTTAAAAATAGCTATTAGTTCTTGCAGCAATGTCACTACGACTTATGGGGCATTATACTGGAAAAAACTAGGAGCTCATAAAATCATATTTCCTCGTGATATAACCATTAAAGAAATTCATGAAATCACCTCTACGGTTACACAAATAGAATATGAAGCTTTTATTTTTAATGGTGCCTGTAAATTTGTTGATGGTAATTGTTTAGGATTACATGGAATAGGGCCATCAATGTGTGTTTATCTGGATTCTCAGCCAAGTACTTTTTATCATCATGATTCTTCACCGCTATCAAATAATGAACAAATATCACTTAAAATGAATCGTTATTTTTATCAAAGATTATTTAATGAAAGTTGTGGTATCTGTGCTTTATATGAGTTAAATCAAAGTATTGACACTATAAAGGTTGTCGGCAGATTAATGGATGTAAAAAGTATTATTCCTGAAGTTAAACTATTAAAAAAGAATATTGAGTTATTGCCACAATGTTCCAGTAATATGGAATATTTAAAAAAATGTTATAAAGCTAAAGACTTTTTAAATGATAAATATTGTGTCAATATTGAAAATTGTTATTATAAGGAAACAACTCATGAATAATACTCAGAATAGGTATTTTATGAGTATATTTCATAATATGACTAAAAACAAAATTTCTGGATCAATTAAAAAAAGTTCATCTATAGTAGATGTATTGATTAAAAACATCGTCAGGCTAAGATTATACAATATTAGGAATATATATGAATGAAATGATCATATTATTAATCTTATGTTTTTTTAAAAGTATTTTTTTCACTTATTAACAACTGTATTCTTCAATTAATAAAATTTATACATCCTTATATCTTAAGCAGGAATCATTCCTGCTTTTTGCTTTAAGCTACACTTATAATAGCTGTAATATTGTTTAAAAAATGTTAAAATCAATAATATTGTACAAATAAGGAGGCAAGTATAACTTTAAATAATAAATTAAATATAACAGATTCTTCACAACTTGCACGTAAAGAAGAAAGATTGAGTAAGATAAAAGCAATGGAGTTATATGAAACTTATTTGGATAGTTTATATGTGGGTACTTTTGCAGGGCTCTCACGAATTCATAAATATCTCTTTGATGAAATATATGATTTTGCTGGTGAAATAACGGATGTTAATTTAGCGAAAGGGAATTTTCGTTTTGCTCCATTAATGTATTTGCATGAATATTTGAAAAATGTGTCGGCTATGCCTCAATCAAATTTTGATGAAATTATTGAAAAATATGTAGAAATGAATGTGGCTCATCCGTTCAGAGAAGGAAACGGGAGAAGCACACATATTTGGTTAGATGTTATTTTGAAAAAAGA
This sequence comes from Erysipelotrichaceae bacterium, assembly GCA_021201655.1. Lineage (GTDB taxonomy): Bacteria > Bacillota_I > Bacilli_A > Erysipelotrichales > Coprobacillaceae > JAJQDJ01. The sequence continues at coordinate 10,024 of JAJQEL010000118.1, forward strand.
ATTAGGTCAAGTTATTGATTGGAATAAAGTGGATAAGGAAGATTATTTGATGGCTATGGAAAGAAGTCCGATTAAGAATATAGAAATTAAAGTATTATTAAAACAGGCCTTAACGGATAGAATAAATGATAGAGGAAGGGTATTATATTTATAAAACTGAAGATATTATTGAATAATTTATAAGCTAATAACAACATTATTTAAAATAATAGTATTTTTATGATATGAAAGAATTTTTCTTTATTTGCTTGTATAATTAATTGATATTTTTTCACATTTATGGTATCATAACAATAGTTAGTAAAAATCTAACGCTTGTATCAAGAGAACGCTCTGTAGATAATGCATAGAGTATCTCTAATTAGGAGGGCAAAAAATGAGTAAAATTACAAGTGTGTATGCAAGAGAAGTATTAGATTCTCGTGGGAATCCAACTGTAGAAGTTGAAGTAAAATGCTGTGATGGTGCTTTTGGTAGAGCTATCGTACCTAGTGGAGCTTCAACAGGTGTTCATGAAGCAGTAGAATTAAGAGATGACGATCCTAACAGATATTTAGGAAAAGGTGTTTCTAAAGCTGTTGCTAATGTTAATGATGAAATCGCTGAAAAAGTTATTGGTATGGATGTATTTGATCAAAGAAAGATCGATAAATTAATGATCGATTTAGATGGTACTCCAAACAAAGGTAGATTAGGTGCTAACGCTATCTTAGGTGTTTCTTTAGCAGTAGCTAAAGCTGCAGCAGACAGCTTAAATGTACCTTTATATCGTTATATTGGTGGAGCTAACGCTCATGTTATTCCTACTCCAATGATGAACATCGTTAATGGTGGTGCTCACGCTGACAACAACGTAGATTTCCAGGAATTTATGATTATGCCAGTTAGTGCTCCAACATTCAAAGAAGCAATCCGTATGGGTGCTGAAGTATTCCATTCATTAAAATCAGTATTAAAAGGTAAAGGTTTAAATACTGCTGTTGGTGATGAAGGTGGTTTTGCTCCTAACTTAGCATCTAACGAAGAAGCTATTCAAACTATCTTAGAAGCAATCGAAAAAGCTGGTTACAAACCAGGTGAAGACGTTAAATTAGCTATGGACGTTGCAAGTTCTGAATTCTATAAAGATGGTAAATATACTTTACCTGGTGAAAATAATAGAACTTTCACTTCTAACGAATTAGTTGATTTCTATGTTGAATTATGCGACAAATATCCAATTATCTCAATCGAAGATGGTTTAGACCAAGATGATTGGGAAGGTTGGGATTACTTAACTAAGAAGTTAGGTGGCAAAGTTCAATTAGTTGGTGACGATTTCTTCGTAACTAATACTGAACGTTTAGCTAAAGGTATCGAAAAAGGTGCTGCTAACTCAATCTTAATTAAAGTTAACCAAATTGGTACTTTAACTGAAACATTAGAAGCAATCGAAATGGCTCAAAAAGCTAAATACACTGCTGTAGTATCTCACCGTTCAGGTGAAACTGAAGACACTACAATTGCTGACATCGCTGTAGCAACTAATGCTGGTCAAATTAAGACTGGTTCTGCTTCTCGTACTGATCGTATTGCTAAATACAACCAATTAATGAGAATTGAAGATGAATTAGGCGAAGACGCTATTTATAGTGGTGTTTCTGGATTCTATCAATTAGATTTATAAGATACTAACATTTAACAGATAAGGCATATGCCTTATCTGTTTTACTTTATAGTTTTTTATCATATAATAAAAGTGGTGATGCGTATGAATGACATTTTTGAAGATGCAATATATCAAAAAGGCTTAGAACTATATAATAATGGATATGTCAGTGATATTAGGCATAAAGATAATATCTATGCAGTACAAATTAAAGGAAAAGAAAAATATCGGCCTTATATACTTGAAAATAATAATAGGATAAAAAAGATGAGTTGTTCATGTGAAAATGGTAATTGTATACATTTAGCAGCACTATATATAAAATTAAAAAAAGAAAAGCATATGTTTATAGATAAAACATTTCAAGGTTATTATGGGATAGAAGATTATAATGCTATGATTGAAATACTTCCACAAGAATTAAATAAGATTGTTGATCAAAGCAATTACACTAATGTTAAGCTTACCATATCATTATTAGGAAAATATCTAATGGATTATAATAATATGATAATACCAAGGGATATATCAAATCAAATTGATTATATCTTTGATGAGTTTTATAGTAAACTATTAAAAGATATGGTATATGCTAGTTATTATAGCTTATGGCTTGAAGACGTATTAACTCACGACTGGTTACCTTCTTCATCCCGCCTTTTATGTCGTATCACTAACCATTTGCCCATAAAAGATATTAAAAGAATATATTTTGAGTATCTAGATTATCATAGAAATCAAGAGTTAGTTGATGAAATGACACATAGCTTAATTAAAATGAAAGTCAAATTAAGCAAAAAAGAATATCGAACCTTATTAAAACATATGGATAATCATAGTATTGATGTTATTTATCTTCAAATACAGGAATACTTATCTACTAATGATATTGAACATGCTAAAAATCTATTTTTTAAACATGAATTAAATTTAAAAAGAAAATTTGATATGAGACATATAGAATGTATGGTCTATATGGATAGTGATAATCCTCAACAATATCAAAAATATGTTATGGAATTTTATCGTCAAAAAAAATCATAGAAAAGATTTACAACCATTAAAAAGATTAATTAATCTTTATGGCAACCAATGGCAAGATGCTCAATTTAAAGTATTAGATGAACTCTCTCAATTAATGAATAAAGAATCTTTGAATATTATACTTCAACAAATTGATTGTTTACCTTATCAAATCATTTTATTTTTAGAAAATCATATGCATTCATATGATGAATATTATAAAGATTACGAAGATATCATGAAAAAAATGAATCTGCAAATGTATATATATTATCTTGAAGATTATTATTTGAAATCTACTTTTTATTGCTATGATTATAATTGGATTATTCGTAATTTAGAATGGAAATTTCAAGGTATTGATTCTAAAGAGATTAAAGAAGAATTTGTTTATGATATGATACAAAAACGACCTAATGATGAAAAGTTCCATTATGCATTATTAGAATTTTTGAAGGAGGTAGAAACATGAATGCTGAAAATATACTCAATCCTTTGAATTTGAAAATGGCACGCTATTATTTAAAAAATGATGCTATTAGTATTATTGAAAAAGGTAATGGGAATCATTTTCGTGCTACTGTTAAAGCTTTTTCTACAACCAATCACTGTGGTTTTGTCATTAAAAATAATCAATTAAGTAGTTATTATTGTGATTGTCCTTATTGTATTGAAGGAAGTCCTTGTGGTCATATAGGAGCAGTATTATTAAAAATGGATAAAGTAAAGTTGCCTTACTACTATGATAAACAGACTGATATAAAAAGACGTTTAAAAGAAGTTGGTATCAAAATGGAAGAAGCTGTATTACAGGAACATTTTCAAATAACCAATGATTTTATAAAAAGACAAAAAGAACTCTTTCAATTAAATTTAGAAACCGAGCTTGTACAAACACAATATGAGATTGAGCCTATACTTAATGGTTTAGAGCTTCGCTTTCGTATAGGCAATGAAAAGAAATATTTAATAACAAATTTGTCTACTTTTTTACATGATATATATTATAAAAGAAAAAGACGTTATAAAGATATAGAATTTGTCCATGACGAATCGGTTTTTGATGCTTTCGCCATTAAACAAATGAGATTTATACAATCTTGTATTAATATTAATAGCAAGTATGGTGATAGATATATATATAAATCGATAACTTTAGAGGAAAATATATTAGATGACTTCTTTGATTTGTATTACGGTTATGATTCTGATACTTTTACACTTGAAAAATATGGTGAAAAAGTTCATATGAATATAGATGATAGTAAAGATCATTATGTTTTATCATTAACAGATTCTTATCAATATATTTTTGGTAATAGATATGCTTATGTTTATGATGAAACTTATAGTGTTTTTACTCGTATTGAGGGCGATAAACAGGGAATTTTAAGAAATCTTGTTAAAACATTATCCCAGGACAACTTAATCGTTACTAAAGAAGAATTTCCATTATTAGTTAAATATGTATTTTCAAATATTGAAGATGATGTTGATCTTTTATTGCCTTCAGATATATCCTACAATATTTATCAACAAATACAAATATATGCTGATATTAATGATGATAATCAAGTAATAGTTCGTTTAGATTATCTCAATGATTATGGACAAATACAACCAGGCTTTGATTTAAAATATCTTACTAATTATCAACAAGATCTGGTAGAAAATTATATTCAAAAATATATGGATATTGATTATGATAATCATATCGCATATCAAGATATAAATGAAGCACATGATTTTATAGATGAAGGATTAATATTCTTACAAAAATATGGCATTGTTTATGAATCAGAAGAATTAAGAAAATTAAGAAGAAAATCGAGCTTTTCATTTAATTTTAATATTGGTTTTAATAGTCATTTATTAGAAATTAGTATTCATTGTCAACAGCTTACAAATGAAGAAATAATAGAAGTATTAAAACAATATCGTCGTAAAAAGAAATTTTATAGATTAAACAATGGAAGGCTAATTAATTTGGATTCACCAGAATTACAAGAAGTAAGTGGTATTTTAGATGAATACCAAGTTGACTTAAGAAATATAGAAGACGGGGTAATGCAGTTAGATACATATCATGCCTTTTCATTAGATAAAGAAAAATTCCAATATATCAAAATGGAACGTCAGGAATCATTCAATGAATTGATTCATAATTTTAATTATCCTATTACAAATACTATACCTGATTATTATGAAAATATATTAAGAGATTATCAAAAAGATGGCATTGCATGGATGCAAACATTAAGGAGTTATGGATTAAATGGTATTTTAGCAGATGATATGGGTTTAGGGAAAACATTACAAGTAATTGTTTTGCTTGAAAGTATTACAAGTGATTTACCAAGTTTAGTAGTATGCCCTGCCTCGCTTATTTATAATTGGGAAAATGAAATTAAAAAGTTCTCTAAAACATTAAAAGTGGGGTGTATTGTTAAGGGACAATATCAAAGAGAATCAATGATTGATCATTATAGTGATTATGATGTTTTGGTCACTTCTTATGATTACATTCGTCGTGATATTGATTTTTATGAAGATAAGCAATTTGAATATGTTATTTTGGATGAAGCTCAATACATTAAAAATCGAAATACGAAAAATGCTAAATATGTCAATAAATTAAATGGTTTACATCGTTTGGCCTTAACTGGAACACCTATCGAAAATTCTTTAGCAGAACTATGGTCAATTTTTGACTTCCTTATGCCTCAATACTTATATGATTATAAATATTTTGCATTGCATTATGAAAATGAAATAGTCGTTAATCATAGCAAAGAAAAAACAAAACAATTAAAGAAACTTATTTCACCGTTTATTTTGAGAAGAAATAAAAAAGATGTCTTAAAAGAATTGCCTGATAAAATAGAGGTAACTCAATATATAGAATTTAATGATGATGAATATCCTCTTTATATGGCAAATCTTCAGCAAGCTAATAAAGAAATTAGAGATGCTGTTAGTAACAACAAAGCTAATAAGATGATTATATTATCAATGCTTACCAAATTAAGACAAATATGTTGTGAACCACGTCTTATATTTGATAACATACATGAACCGTCATCTAAATTAAAAGCTTGTATTGAAATTATTGAAGATATCGAAGGAAATAAACAAAAAGTATTGGTATTTTCTTCATTTAAATCTATGTTGAAACTTATCGAAATACAGCTTAAATATAGAGGGATATCCTATTATATGTTGACTGGTGATACCAATAAGGAAATGCGAAAAGATTTGGTGAATAAATTTCAAAGTGATAAAACAACGGTCTTTCTTATATCTTTAAAAGCAGGCGGTACTGGTTTAAATCTAACTGCAGCCCAAGCAGTTATTCACTATGATCCTTGGTGGAATATCTCAGCTCAAAATCAAGCAACTGATAGAGTCTATCGTATTGGTCAAGAAAATAAGGTTCAAGTATTCAAGCTTGTTATGAAGGATTCTATTGAAGAAAAAATATTAGATTTACAGGTAGATAAAAAAAGACTTGCTGATACATTTGTTGAAGGAAATGAAGATATACTGTCTCATTTGACTCAAGAAGAATTATTAAAACTTTTTGAAATTGAGGATGCTTAATAATAAGCATCCTTATATTGATTGACAATACTTTGATATCCACCTTCTAAATAATAACAATCTTTACCTATGCTATTATAATACATAGCTAATTCTTTAGCTTGTTTCCCACTATAACAAATCAATATAGTTGGTTTATCAAGCATATTGATATTGATTTGTGAAATATTGATAGAATTCCTAAGATGTGAATGATGATAAGAATAAGGATCTCTTAAATCAATAACTTGATAATCACTATTGATTTCATTTAATGAAATACGACACATAATATCACCGTCTTATTATATGATATATAATATCAAACATTGTCAAAAAGTTTCCCTAACAAAATGACTAAAAATGTGATATAATATGTACATATCAACGTGCCCATTACCTAAACTTGTGACCGTTTGGTGATGTGCTTTTTATTTTGTTTAGGAGGCGACAAGAATGTTTAAAGTAAATGATACGGTATTGTATGGAAATGATGGCGTTTGTCGTATTAGTGAAATTATGACAAGAAAGTTTACAGACAAGACTATGGATTATTATGTTTTAAAACCAATCTATAATAAGACGGCAACTACTTATGTACCAGTTAATAATAATGAATTAGTTGCTAAGATGCGTCGTATACTTTCGGCTGAGGAAATTGTTGATTTGATTCATTCTATGGACGATGCTGATACAATTTGGATTGCCAATGATAATCTACGAAAAGAAAAATATCGCGAAATTATTAATAGTGGTGATCGTAAGCAAATGATGATGATGGTTAAAACATTATTTTTACATCAACAAAAACTCAAAGATCAAGGCAAGAAATTTCATGCCACTGATGATCGTATCTTTAAAGAAGCTGAAAAGATTCTTTATGAAGAGTTTGCTTATGTATTAAATATTAAACAAGATGAAGTGATTCCTTTTATTAATCAACAAATTGAAGTCAAAGCAAAGAACAAGGCATAAATCGGCTTAAGCCGATTTTTTTGTACAAAATGAGAAAATATCAATATTTATCAAATATTTGAGCTATAATGTTTTTATGAGGTGAATGAGATGGATGAGTTTTTACAGGATATTAATACGCTTGTTTATCAAAAATGGATATTAGCTAAACATTATGATCAATGTCAGATTTATCAAAAAGATGAAGATACAATTAATATAGAAACAAAATATGGAATAGGACATGTGACATTTTATGAAAATAATATTATCGAATTAGAAGTTATCGATAAATTAAATGATAAAACCATATTCTTCTTACATTTTCAAATGAACAATATGAAACATGCTGTTAATCTATTTGATGAAATGATGCAAAGCTTACTAGCTTTCGTCGAAAAACCAAAAACCAAACTATTATTATGTTGTAGTGGTGGTATGACAACATCTTATTTTGTGACTAAGATACAGGAAGTCATTGATGTCTTAGAAATGGATTATGATGTTTTTGCTACAGGCTATAATAATTTATTGAATTTAGGTATTGATTATGATGTTATATTGTTAGCACCACAAGTATCTTATATGTATACTCGAGTCGCTGAAGCATTTAAAAATAAGATATTATTAAATATTCCTCCACAAATATTTGCAAAATATGATGTGAAAGGATTGCTTTTACTGGTTGATGAAGCTATCAATAAGAAGAAAACAGTTAAAGTTGAAAAACAACATAAACAATTAAAATCATTGAATAGTTATCAAACATATTTATGTATTTCATTATTTAGAAACAGTGGACGTGTTCATATTGCTTATCGTGTTTATAATGGTGAAATTATATTAATCAGTAAAGAAATCATTAAGCCTAGCATTACTATACAGGATGTCTATGATGTTATTGATACAATATTGCTCAATTTTCCTGCTATTAAAACAATAGGCTTTTCAGCACCAGGTATTATCAATGATGGTTATGCAACATCTGCTAATGTTTGTGGCTTTTATGAAATGAATTATAAGGATTTATTTAGCCGTTATAAACAAAAATTTATTATTTTTAATGATGTTAATACAGCGGTCATTGGTTACCATGCATTACATTCAAAATATGAATCTTTAGTTTTATTATTTCAGCCTATGAGAACCAATGCAGGGGCTGGTATTATGATTAATCATCAACTCATTCAAGGTAAAAACAGTGTTGCTGGCGAAATGCAATATTTATCCCATAACGAAGACAAATTTGAACTTTATACAACATTTGAAGGAATGGTTGAAGAAATCAAACGCTTGATTTCAGCAATGATTTGTACATTTGGTCCTGAATTAGTGGTGATATTTTGTACAATGTTGCCCCATATTGAAGATTTACAAATCGCTTTAGAAAAAGAAATACCTAAGGAATATATACCAAAATTAAAGAAAATTGATGATATACAGGAATATATATTTATAGGTCTAATGATATTATGTAATCAAGATGAACAGGGAGAAATAGGATGATAAAATTAATTGCAAGTGATATTGATGGTACACTTATTATGGGACATGTTCCCATTAGTTAAAGAAATAGACAAGCTATATTAAATGCTATTGATAGAGGTGTTATTTTTACAATTGTATCAGGTAGAGGAGTGGCTGATATTTTACCAGTTGTGGAAGGTATACCAAGTCATATTATCAGTGGCAATGGCGCCCAATATTATGATGATAAAGGGAATTTGTTATTGTCTTGTTATATGGATAAGAATGTATGTATTAAGATTAGTCGTATTATGCAAAAAGCAGGCTTATCTCATATGATCTATACAACATCTAAAACAATTACACCCATGCCTGTAGAAGAAGTCAGATCAGCTTTTATTAAACGTAACATAGTCACTGCTGGTGGTGATTATGATGAAGATTATCAGCATATGATGAAAGATTATAAACCTTTTAGAGAAATGACACATGTTGACGATCTTGAAAGCTATTTAAAAGATAAAGATGTTATTAAAATTGAAGGTTTTGAAATAGGACATGACATTATTGATGAAGTTAAGTCACAATTACTCAATTATTCGAACATATGTGTTTCATCTTCTTTCTTTAATAATATTGAAGTAACAGATATCAATGCCACTAAAGGTAAAATACTCCATCAAGCTATTGATTTATTACATATACAAAGTCATGAGGTTTTAATTTTAGGTGATGGACTTAATGATTTAACATTATTTGAACAGTTTGAAAATACGGTAGCTGTAGAAAATGCTGTAGCAGAAATCAAACAACAAGCTAAATTTATTGTTTCCTCATGTGAAAATGATGGCGTAGCTGAAGCAATTGAAAAATATGTATTAGGGGAAGAGTTATGATTAAATTAATTGCATGTGATATTGATGGCACACTACTAGGTAAAGTCAAAGTTATAAGTGAACGCAACAGAAAAGCTATTTTAGCAGCTATTGATAAAGGTATTATATTTGCGATAGCCTCAGGCAGGGATTATCATGACATTGTGCCATTAACTGAAGGTATTCCTTGTCATATTATATGTGGTAATGGGGCAGAGTATTATGATGAAACAGGAAAATTACTTATGTCTTGTTATATGGATAGTGATGCTTGCATCAACGTCAGTAATGTATTGTTTAATCATCACTTATATCATATGATTTTTACAACTTCGGGAACGATAACACCAATGAATGTGGATGAAGTCAAAGCTATGTTTGTGAGCAGAAAGATAGGATTATATCATGGTGATTTTGATCAAGAACTACAAATATTAAATAAACGTAGACGTTTTAGAGAAATGAAATATATTGATAATTTAGAAGAATATATACCTCATATAGATATTATTAAAGTCGAAGGATTTGATATTACTGACACAGAAATAGTAAAGATCAAAGAAGAATTAAAAGATATGGATCATATTTACGTTTCTTCATCTTTTAGAAATAATATTGAAGTTACTGATACTAATGCAACTAAAGGGGATATTATAAAACTAGTTGCCCAAAAATTAAATATTAAAGATGATGAAGTGATGGTTATGGGTGATGGACTTAATGATTTATCCATGTTTGAGATGTTTGATAATAGCGTAGCCGTAGAAAATAGTGAAGAGGTTATTAAAGATTTGGCAAAATATCATGTGTCATCAGCTGATAATGATGGGGTAGCAGAAGCAATTGAAAAATATGTGTTAAAGATTAAGTAAAATGTTTTTCTAAAATATAAAACTCATTGAAAATCAATGATAACAATGGTATAATTTTAGACATGGAGGAATGTTAAAATGGATAAAAAAACAATCAAAGATATTGAAGTCACTGGAAAAACAGTCTTAGTTCGTGTTGACTTCAATGTACCAAGAAACAAAGACACAGGAGAAATCACAAATGACAACCGTATCGTTGCCGCTTTACCAACACTTAAATATTTATTAGAACAAAAACCAAAAGCAATTGTTTTGTTCTCTCACTTAGGTAAAGTTAAAACTGAAGAAGACAAGGCTAAAAATGATTTAGCAGTTGTTGCTCCTAGATTATCTGAATTATTAGGAGTAGATGTTCAATTTGTTAATTGCACAAGAGGTCCTGAATTAGAAGAAGCAGTTAAAGCTGCTGATAATGGTCAAGTTATCTTAGTACAAAACACTCGTTATGAAAAAGGTGAAAGCAAGAATGATCCTGAATTAGGTGCTTACTGGGCATCATTAGGTGATGTATTCGTAGAAGATGCATTTGGTTCTGTACATAGAGCTCATGCTTCAACTGCTGGTATTCCTGCTCATTTACCATCTGCAGCTGGTTTCTTAGTTGAAAAAGAAATCGCTTATATCGGAAAAGCTGTTAGTGATCCTGAAAGACCTATGGTTGCTATTTTAGGTGGTGCTAAAGTTTCTGATAAGATTTTAGTTATCGAAAACTTATTAAAGATTGCTGATAAAGTTATCGTTGGTGGTGGTATGTCTTATACATTCGCTGCTGCTCAAGGTCATACAGTAGGTACTTCTTTACTTGAAGAAGATCGTATTCCTGTAGCTAAAGAATTAATTGAAAAAGCAGGAGATAAATTATTATTACCTGTAGATGCAGTTATTAATAATGGATTCTCTGAAGAAGGAGATATCAAAGTTTGCGAAGGCGATATCCCTGATGGATACATGGGATTAGATATTGGTCCTAAATCTATTGAAAATATTAAGAATGCTTTAGAAGGAGCTAAAACAGTTATCTGGAATGGCCCTATGGGTGTATTTGAAATGGATACATTCGCTAAAGGTACAATTGAAGTATGTAAAGCTTTAGCTGCTTTAGATGATGCTAATACTATTATCGGTGGTGGAGATAGTGCTGCTGCTGTTATGCAATTAGGATTCGCTGATAAAGTTTCTCACATTTCTACTGGTGGAGGAGCTTCATTAGAATATATGGAAGGTAAGACTTTACCTGGTATTGCTGCAATTGATGATAAATAATTAGGGAGAATAGAAAAATGAGAAAACCAATTATCGTAGGAAACTGGAAAATGAATAAAACAATTGCTGAAACTAAAGCTTTTATTGAAGCTGTAGATCCAGCAGTTACTGACAAAGCTGATTGGGGTATTGCAACTCCATACTTATCTTTAGCTACAGCTAAGGCTGATGCTAAAAACTTAATTATTGCTGCTGAAAACTGCCATTTCAAAGATAGTGGTGCTTATACTGGTGAAGTTAGCGTTGCTATGTTAAAAGAAATCGGTGTTGAATGGGTTATTTTAGGACACTCTGAAAGAAGACAATATTTTGCTGAAACTGATGAAACAGTTAATGCTAAAATGATTCAAGTATTAACTAATGATATGACTCCAATCGTTTGTGTTGGTGAAACATTAGAACAATACGAAGAAGGAATCACTAAAGATGTTGTAAAAACTCAAACAGTTGCTGCATTTAAAGATGTATGTCCAAAATGTGCAGAAAGAGTTGTTATTGCTTATGAACCTGTATGGGCTATTGGTACTGGTAAAACAGCCACTAATGAAATCGCTCAAGATGTTATTGGCTATATTAGAAGTGTTGTTGCTGAATTATATGGACAAGAAGTTGCTGATAAAGTTAGAATCCAATATGGTGGATCAGTTAAACCTGCTGGTTTAAAAGCTTTATTAGAACAACCTGATATTGATGGTGCATTAGTTGGTGGAGCTTCATTAGTTGAAGATTCATACAAAGAAATGATTGCTGCATTAGATTAATTTGATTGTTTAAAACTCTCCTTTACGGGAGAGTTTTTTATATGTTACAATCATTTTGGGAGAGTGAATATGATGGAAAATAAAGATATGCATCAATATTATTGGGCATTAAGACATAAATTAGATTGTTCCTTATTATGGGATTCATTACAAGATAAAACAGATTATGGTGCAGCGGAAAAAGGTTATCAATCTATTGCTATTTATACAGCTGGGAATCTCGCAATGTATTTAGATTGTGATGATACTTTAACTGAAATATTATTTATATGTCTTGGTTCTTTTTTTCCAACTGGTGGCGAAGCAGGATTAGAGTGTGTTATTAATTATATGAAGGAAAAAGGATTATATACATCTATGTCTGATTTAGCTATAAACTTTATAGAATATAGATTAGAAACAGATGGGCATATTATAGAACCTGAATTCGATGCTCTGTTACATGAATTATTTAGTGATAACGCTATAACCATGGAAGTTAAAATTGCTAGATTATGTCAAGATATGATTAAAAAAATCAAAATCATAGAAAACAACTCTGATAAAAATCGTTATGATTTATTTAAACAAATACCAAAAGAAATTGAAAAAGAAACTAAAGAAAATCATATGCTTACAAATAGTCCAACCTTAGAAAAACTCTACAACAATTTAGTTACTATCAATAAACCATCATTAACATTAAAACAATATCAAGAATGCATTTCTTTACTAGATGAATTTAGTGATAATGGAAACAATATAGAAGGTATTTATGAATATATGTCTTTTGGCTTTGATATTGGATGAAAGAAAAAGAGCATTTTAATATTGATTTGATATAATCAATATAGGGAGGAAAAACAATGGCATCATTAATAGAAGAAAAAAGTATGGATGAGTATTATTTTGAATTAAGAAATCGTCTAGAACATAACATATTATGGGATTCGTTACAATATAAAACCGATTACGGTGCAGCTGAAAGAGGATATCAATATATTGCTTTGTATACAGCTGGAAATCTTGCACTCTATTTAGGTTGTAATGATGATTTAGCAGAAAT
>JAJQEL010000118.1:23610-31069 GCA_021201655.1 Erysipelotrichaceae bacterium
AATGATGATTTAGCAGAAATTCTTACTATGTGTTTAGGTTCATTCTTCCCACCTTATGGAGAGGTAGGACTAGAGTGTGTTATTGATTATATGAAGGAAAAAGGATTATATACATCTACATCTGATTTAGCTATTAATTATATCGAAGAAACATTAGAGAAAGATGGTAATGTTATAGCACCTGAATTTGACGTGGTGTTGCATGAATTGTTTAGTGACAACGTTATAACCACGGAAGTTAAAATTGCCCAATTATGTCATGATATGATTAAAAAGATTAAAATCATAGAATACAACTCTGATAAAAATCGTCATGATTTACTTGAACAAATACCAGATGAAATTCAAAAAGCGACCAAAGAAAATCATGCACTTACAAATAGTCTAACCTTAGAAAAACTCTATAATAATCTTACAACTATCAATAAACCATCATTAACATTGGAACAATATCAAAAATGCATTTCAGGCTTAGATGAAGAAAGTGATCATGGAAATAATATTGAAGGTATTTATGAATATATAAGTTATGGTTATTGTTATATTTGATTATGAAGAAGCATCACTAGATGCTTTTTTACTTACGTAAATTTTGTGTTAATTTATGTTAAAAAAATAATTTGAAAATGAAAGCGTTTCATCAATAAAAAATTAAAAATTTCATAAATCTATGCTTGTTTTTTCACAAGGAGTGTAGTATATTGTGCATGAAAAAATATGGAGGAATAAAAATGGCAGAAAAAAAATCTGAAAAAAAAGAAACTCAAAAAGTTCAAAATGAATGGACAAATGAAAAAATTGATGCTCATGTTGATGATTTAGTGCAAAAAGCGTTAGTTGCTTTAGATAAGTATGAATCTTATAGTCAAGATGCAGTGGATTATATTGTTGCAAAGTGTTCTGTCGCTGGTTTGGATCAGCATGGCGTGTTGGCTGAAGCAGCGGTAAAAGAAACAGGTAGAGGTGTTTTTGAAGATAAGGCTGTTAAAAACTTATTTGCCTGTGAATATGTAACAAGTAATTTACGTCATTCAAAGACAGTTGGTATTATTAGTGAAGATCCTTTAACTGGTATTACGGAAATTGCTGAACCAGTTGGTGTTGTTTGTGGTATTATTCCAACAACGAACCCTACTTCTACAGTTATTTTTAAATCATTAATTGCAATTAAAACAAGAAATCCTATTATTTTCTCTTTCCATCCTTCTGCATATGAATGCTCAAAACAAGCAGCTATTTGTATGCGTGATGCAGCGATTGCTGCTGGGGCTCCAGAAAATTGTATTCAATGGTTAGAAGTAAAAGCTTCAATGTATGCAACAAGTGCTTTAATGAATCATCCGGGTGTAGCTACTATTTTAGCCACTGGTGGTAATGCGATGGTTAAATCAGCTTACTCTTGTGGTAAACCTGCATTAGGTGTCGGAGCTGGTAATGTTCCTGCTTATGTGGAAAAAACATGTAATTTAAAACGTGCTGTTAATGATATCGTTTTATCTAAATCATTTGATAATGGTATGATTTGTGCCAGTGAACAGGCAGCTATTGTTGATCAGGAAATTTATGATGATTTCAAAGCTGAAATTTCTCGATTCCATGTTTATTGGGCAAATGCTGAAGAAAAGACAAAGCTTGAAGAATATATGTTTGGCGCTGCAGCTTATAGTGAAAAGGTGAATGAAGTTGGTACGGTTAAAGCAGCAGTTGTTGGTAAACCTGCCGCTTGGATTGCTAAGGAAGCTGGATTTAGCGTTCCTGAAGATACTCAAGTTATCTTAGTAGAATGTCAGGAAGTAGGACCAAATGAACCTCTTACCAGAGAAAAATTATCTCCTGTTTTAGCTGTATTAAAAGCCGAATCAACTCAGGATGGTATTGATAAATCAGCAGCCATGGTTGAATTCAATGGTTTAGGACATAGTGCAGCCATCCATACGGAAAATCATGATATCGCTGTTCAATTTGGTTTAGAATGTAAAGCAATTCGTATTATTGAAAATGCCCCATCTACATTTGGTGGTATTGGTTCTGTATATAATGCATTTATTCCATCATTAACGTTAGGCTGTGGTTCTTATGGACATAACTCAGTTTCAAATAACGTAAGTGCATTTAACTTATTAAATATTAAGAGAGTAGGTAGACGTAATAATAATATGCAATGGGTAAAACTTCCACCAAAAATCTATTTTGAAAGAAATTCAATTAGATATTTAAGAGATATGAAAGAAATGAACAAGGCTATGATCGTTACTGATAGAGGTATGTATAACCTTGGCTATGTTGATAAGATTGAAGATGCGATTAAACGTAGAAAAAATAAAGTAGACTTAGAATTATACTTTGATGTAGAACCAGATCCAAGTTTGGAAACAGTTTATGAAGGTGTCGAATTGATGAGAAAATTTGAACCTGATGTAATTATTGCATTAGGTGGTGGTTCGCCAATGGATGCTGCTAAGATTATGTGGTTGATGTATGAACATCCAGAAGTCAACTTTGATGATATTAAACAAAAATTCATGGATATTAGAAAACGTGCTTTCAAATTCCCTGAATTGGGTAAAAAAGCTAAATTAATCTGTATTCCTACAACTTCAGGAACAGGTTCAGAAGTTACTCCATTTGCCGTTATTACTGATAAGAAAACAAATAAGAAATATCCATTAACTGATTATGCTTTAACTCCAACTGTGGCTATTATTGATCCAGAATTTGTTATGAGCTTACCTGCATCAGTAGCTGCCGATACTGGTATTGATGTTTTAACACATGCAACTGAAGCTTATGTTTCTATCTTGGCTTCAGACTTCACTGATGGATGGGCTAAACAAGCTGTTAAATTAGTATTTGATTACTTAGAAGAATCTGTTAAGAAAGGTACACCACTTGCTAGAGAAAAGATGCACAATGCTGCTACTATTGCTGGTATGGCATTTGCCAATGCATTCTTAGGTATGAACCACTCATTAGCTCATAAAATTGGTGGAGAATACCACGTACCTCATGGCCGTACAAATGGTATCTTAATGCCTCATGTTATTAGATATAATGGTACAATTCCTACTAAACTTAACATTTGGCCAAAGATTGAAAACTATAAAGCAGATGTAAAATATATGGAATTAGCACAATTAATCGGCTTAAATCCAAAAACTCCTGAAGAGGGTGTAGAAATGTATGCTCAAGCTGTTGAAAAATTATGGGTAAGCTGTGGTGGTGCTACAAACTTCAAATCTCAAGGTATTTCAAAAGAAGACTGGGACGCATCAATTCATAAAATTGCTATGAACGCTTATGAAGATCAATGTACTCCTGCTAATCCTAGAATGCCTATGGTTTCAGATATGGAAGAAATTCTTAAAACAGTATACGATTATGAATCTCCATTTGCTAAAAAATAATGATGAAGCTATTGTCAATGACAATAGCTTTTTTATATGTTATAATACTGGCGGTGGTTTTCATGAAAAAGAAAGATTTTATTCTTATTATTATATTATGTATTGTTATTGGTATTGGATATTTGATTTATAATAGTATGTCTACAAATACTGATACAATAGAAGTTTATTATCAAAGTGAACTTATTGATACAATAGATATATCAGTAGATGGCACTTATAGTTATGAAGGAACATATGGAACATTTAACTTAGAAGTTAAAGATCGACAGTATCATGCTACTGATGTAGATTGCCCCAACCATGATTGTGAAAAAATGGGATGGGTTAAAGAAGGTAGTACAAAATCAATAATCTGTTTACCAAACGAAATATATGTTATACAAACAAATGCGGAGGAACAAATCGAAGTAGGGAACTAGTTTCCCTTTTTTTCACATAATCCTTTGATTATTTTCAAGCATTACTTTTCTACACTATTAGTATAAACGAGGAGGAATCGGATATGTTTAAAAATGCCTTATTAAGTATAAAAAAGAATATCGGCAAAACAATACTATTATTTGTCATAATGGTTGTCATAGCTAATCTTGTTATTGCTGGTTTATCTATCAAAAGTGCAACATCTAAATCCATTGCATCAGTCAGACAATCCTTGGGCAGTGAGGTTACTTTATCATATAATACCCAAAATATGATGAATAATCGTGAACAAGGACAAGCTTTAGACGAAGTGGTTAGTAGTATTACAGTTGATATGGCTGATCAATTAAAAGATTTAGACTATGTTGAAAGTTATAACTATACTTTAAGTGTAAGTGCCACAAGTGATGATGTTGATCCTGTCGAAACGACGGCATCTAGCGATGATTCAGATACATCAACTGATGATAATATGCAAATGCCTGATAGTAGCGATGATTCAAGCAGTGATAGAAATCAATTCATGGATAGCAATGATTTTACTGTTATTGGTAATACAACCATGGCTAATTTAAGTGATTTTACAGATGAAAATTATGTTCTTATAAGTGGTAAATTACTTACTGAAGATGACGCAGGTACAACAAATTGTGTGATTGAATCTAATTTAGCGAGTGATAATGATTTAGAGGTTGGTGATACATTTAGCGTTACAACAACAAATAGTGATGATGAAGAAATCACAGTGACTTTAACAATTGTCGGGATTTTTGAAATTGAATCAAGCAGTGAAATTGGTGGTATGATGAGTAATCGTCAAAATCCAATGAACTATATTTATGTCGATATCTCTACAGCACAAACGCTCAATGATAGTACGACAGATATTACCAGTGCGTCTTATTATTTAGATGATCCTGATAATATTGAAGCTTTCATAGCTTTAGCTGAAAGTGAAACTGATATTGATTTTGATACTTATACATTAGATGCTAATGATCAAATTTATCAAAGTAGTATTTCTTCACTTGAAGATATGGAACAATTCGCTAATATCTTCTTATGGGTTGTTGTCGGTGCTGGATGTGCTATTTTATGCTTGATCTTAATGTTAACTATGCGTAGCCGTTTCTATGAATTTGGAGTATTCTTATCATTAGGTCAATCTAAATTAAAGATTATGTTACAACAATTAATAGAAGTATTGGTTATTGCTGTAGTGGCCTTTGCCCTGTCTTTGGGTACAGGTAAGATGGTTTCAAATGTTATTAGTGGTATGTTAGAATCAACGCAAAGTAATCAATCTGAAATGGTTATGGAGATACCTAATAATATTGGTGATGGATTAGATAGTTTTGATACATCTAGTGATTCCGATAGTGACTCTAATAGTCGTGGAAGTCTCTTTGATCAAGCTATGACATCTCCTGAAGATACAGAATTAGATGTTTCAATGACAGCTTCTACAGCTGTACAATTAGCAGGTATTACAGGACTTATTTGTGTAGTTTCTGTATTATTACCATCCATTTATATTTTAAGATTATCTCCAAGAGAAATCTTAGTGAAGAAGGAGGGTTAATATGAGTGAAGTTGTATTAACATTTGAAGATGTTTGTTATCATTATCAAGATGGGACAAAGCAAGTTAATATTTTAAAGGAAGCTTCTTATGATTTTGAAATTGGTAAAACTTATGCTATTGTAGGTGCTAGTGGTAGTGGTAAAACAACAACAATTGTTTTAGCAGGTGGCCTAGATTCGCCAAAGAGTGGCAAGGTCCTTTATAAAGGTGAAGATATTGAAAAAATTGGTTTAACAAATTATCGTCGTAACAATGTTTCTATTGTTTTTCAATCATATAACTTGATTACTTATATGAATGCTATTCAAAATGTGACAAACGCGATGGATATTAGTAATATTAAAATACCTGATAAAAAACAACGTGCATTAGAAATATTGCAGGAATTAGGCTTAACTGAAGATGAAAGTAAAAGAGATATTCGAAAACTATCTGGTGGACAACAGCAACGTGTGGCTATTGCCAGAGCTATGGCCAAAGATGTTGATTTGATTCTTTGTGACGAGCCAACAGGAAATCTTGATGAAGAAACATCACAAGGTATTATTCAAACCTTTATAGATTTAGCACACGATAAGAATAAATGTGTTATTGTTGTGACACATTCTAAAGAATTTGCAGAATGTATGGATATACAGCTTAAAATCAATCAAGGGAAATTAGTAAAAATTGATTAATGTTTACAGAAAATTCATATCAATAAGTTAATATATAATTGTCTTAAGAAAAGACAATAATAAATAGACGACCCCTCTCCCTAATCATAAATCGTCTATAAAATAAACCAAGTGTTCCCCACACTTGGTTTTACTTTTTCTTTATATCTGCAAAACTGATTATTTGAATACTTTGTTCAATAACATAATTTTTCAATTCTTTCGATATCAATAAATCTAATTCTTTCATTCTTGATAAATTATAACTAGATATATCACATAACCTTCGGTCAACCAAACCTGGATGACACATTAATTCAATGATGCCTTCATTGCTTTCACAAATTTTTTTCACAAAATCCATACTAATCAAATCATCATACATATTATCAATACATTTCACATATTGATAATTATCCATAATCTTATCTCGTTGACGAATAGGAATATCATATTCATAAGCTAATTGTTTTGTTATATCTTGAAACCAAGGCAACAAATGAACATGATGATGTGAATCCAAATGATCAGGCTTATGTCCTGTTAATGCTATAAAACATTCGATTTGGGCTTTGAACTCTTGATATAAATCATGCTTATCGCCATGAGGTTTCCCATCACTATAACTCTTCGGTCTTCGAAAATTGCCATTGTCATCGATAAATGAAGCTATTTGTGATAATGGTTTCCCAATGGTTATATTCAAATGGACTCCTAATTTTAAACTATCACAATACTTTATATAATCTTTCGTATAAGGCATATTCATCATACAAGTACTAGAAGATACTAATCCTTGCTTAGCAGCAATAAGGATACCAATAGTATTCCCTTCACACAATCCAAAATCATCAGCATTTATAATTAATTGATCAATCATATTATCACCATACTCATTATACATGATAAGAAATGGAAAATAAAGATAAGATAATATCATACTTTTTTATAGTCTTAATAATCTTTTATCGATTCAATAAAATTGTTGACAAGACATGTTAAATCATGTATTATTATGTCGTGTTTAGAAGGAGATAGGTTAAAGGGGATACATATGTCTTTTAAACATTATATGGAGAGAGGTTTGTTTATTATAGTCATTTCTTAAATTGGGGAGATCTTGAGTAGTGCAGATATAAACAATAATAGAAGAAGATCTTTAATGGGGATTAAAGATTTTTTTCATTTTTTAAAGTTCATATTCAATTCATCAAAAATACACATTGCGTTAATATTTATTTATTATGATATAAGTGTCTTAAGAAAAGACGTATAATAATATATAGACATAAAATAACTCTCTCTCCCTAAATATAGTCTATAAATAAAAATCAAGCGATTTGAAGTGATTTTGTCAAGTAGACAATTTAAATAATTAAAATGATTTGCTAT
>JAJQEL010000069.1 GCA_021201655.1 Erysipelotrichaceae bacterium
TGTAACTGGGGCTAGCCCCATTGCAAGCTCCTGACTTCAGTCAGGAGTAGTTGACCTTATAAAAAGCATTTTGATCGATTGGTTCACATAAAAATACTTTCAAAGAAAATCACCTCAAACTTATTATAAGAAGTGTTATAAGCATAGTCAAAAAAATTTTTAAAATCATAGATTAAAATGAGGAGGTGATGAAATGTTTGATGGTATTGATGTTTCACAATATCAAGGAGAGATTGATTGGGAAAAAGTTAAAAATCATATTGATTATGCAATATTAAGATGCGGATATGGGCAGGATATAATAGCTCAAGATGATCCAACTTTTAAAAGAAATGCTGATGAATGTACTAGATTAGATATTCCTTTTGGAGTTTATCTCTATTCTTATGCAACAGATGAAACATCTGCATTATCGGAAGCAAGACATATCTTAAGATTAATTTCCAATTATAAATTAGATTATCCTGTTTATCTAGATTTAGAGGATCCACGTATAGGAAGATTAACAAACGAACAAATAGAAAAAAATTGTCGTGTATGGGTTGATGAAATGGAAAAGAATAATTATTATTCAGGATTTTATGCATCATACTATTGGTGGACGTCTAAATTAACAGGTGCATTATTTTCAAAATATACAAAGTGGGTAGCCCGCTATGCAGATGAATTAGGAGCACAAGGATATCAAATGTGACAATTTACTGATAATGGATTTGTAGAAGGTATTCATGCACCAGTTGATAGGGATATATGTTATGTGGATTTTTCAAAAATTATCAATCATACTAAAACAGACACAACCTATAAAGTAGGTGATTATGTTACTTTTAATCATGTCTTTATTTCATCAGATAGTACAGTTCCGTTAATTCCCTATATGAATCATGGAACCATTACAAGAATTGAACCAAATGCAAGAAACCCTTATCTCATTGGCGAAGGATTAGGTTGGATAAACAATGAAAGTATAGTTAATAATGATTATTTATCTAATCCAAATTATTATGGTGATTCTTTAGTAGAAGCTTTAAAACAAATTGGTTATGATAGTTCTTTTGAATCACGAAAAAAACTAGCAAGTATGAATGGGATAGATAATTATACTGGTAGTGTAAGACAAAATTTAGAATTATTACAATTATTGAAATCGGGAAGATTAAAACAATAGGTTTAACCTATTGTTTTAATGTTTATACAATTATACAAACGAAAAAAACAGACAAATTTATGATTGTATACACGAACATTTTGGTGAAAAAA
The DNA here is from genome assembly GCA_021201655.1 of Erysipelotrichaceae bacterium. Classification (GTDB taxonomy): domain Bacteria; phylum Bacillota_I; class Bacilli_A; order Erysipelotrichales; family Coprobacillaceae; genus JAJQDJ01. The sequence goes on from JAJQEL010000069.1 coordinate 1,261, forward strand.
ATATTTCTAAAAGTTAAAAATATCTATTGTTTTTATTTTAATACAATAGTATAATACCCGTGTTTTAGGAGGGTAAATATGGTTTACGCTAAAAGTAAGAAAGAAAAAAAGTGGCAAAAAGATTTGACGTCTATTATTTGTGTATGTATAGCTTCACTTATTATGTCTATGAATATAAAATCGTTTGTAAGAGCAGCTGATTTGATACCTGGTGGTTTTACTGGTTTATCATTGCTATTGCAGAGAATTGCTTTGCAGTTCTTTAATATATCATTACCTTATTCAGTCATTAATATTACTTTGAATGCAGTTCCTGCATTTATTGGTTTTAAGATGATTGGAAAAAAATTCACTGGTTATTCTGTATTAATGATTGTTTTAAATTCATTTTTAGTTGATTTGGTACCAGTAACACCAATTACATATGATCCATTATTAGTTTCCGTATTTGGAGGTATTTTAAATGGTGTATCCATTACGATAGCCTTACATGGTCATGCATCTAGTGGAGGTACAGATTTCATTGCAGTTTATTTATCTAATAAGCTAAAACAATCATCATGGAGTATTGTGTTTGGTATTAATGTTTGTATTTTATTAATTGCTGGTTTCTTATTTGGTTTTGAGGCTGCAATGTATTCAATCATTTTCCAGTTTGTTTCAACACAAATGATTGAAAGACTCCATCAAAGAGACCAAAAAGTAACTTTATTCATTGTTACAGATGATGCATCCAATATAGAAAATGAAATAATGGAATATACACATCATGGTGTGACTAAAGTAGATGGCCAGGGCTGTTATTTAAAAGAAAATAAATATATGTTATATACAGTTATTGGTGCGGATGAGGTTAAGGATGTTACACATTTAGTAAAACAATTAGATCCTCATGTGTTTATCAATGTTGTAAGATCTGAAGGAGTTACAGGTAATTTTTTTATGGAACCGATGGAATAAGATAGGCTCGTCAATAAAGACGAGCCTTTAATATATCGACATGTATTTTGTCTTCTTCAATAATTTGTTGAAATATATTAATAATCATTGGTTCATCAATCATAGATAATTGAGATTGCATGATTTCAATAAGTTTCATTTCATTATTGATCATATTTTCAATCATTTTATGAATAGTACGAGGATATATATTATATCCAGGTGACCAATATTGTAATAAGTCATGTTGAATATCCCAAAGTCTAGGATCAACACCTAATTGATAACACATATCAGCTAATAATTCCATGTGTTTTGTTTCTTCTATATTAATATTTCTAAAAATATGTGATAAATCAGTATTATTTTCTTTGGTTAATATCATATTATAAAAATACAATGAAACATTATTCATTTTAGAATACAAACCACCTAAATCCTTAAGTAATAATAAGCCAGAACGTGGATTGGTACTTAATTCTTTGTTTATATTATTCATCATAACCTCCATATATTAAAGCATATGGTAAAGTTAGATTATTTATTCAATATTTTTTCAAAAGCAATACGTGGATCTCCTGATTTTAATGTAATATCACCACAAAGAATGAAACCATTCTTTGTTAAAAAACGCTGCATAGATAAATTATCCTGATGAGTATCAATACGGATACTATGAATATTTTTATTTTGACATTCATTAATAACATAATCTAATAACTGTTTTGCAAGTCCTTGACCTTTATAAGAATTATCCACTACTATACGATGTATCACAGCATAGGATTCATTATATGTAAGCCATTGACCATTGATAGAAGCATAATTTTCATCATCTTCTATCGCAAAATACATAGTTCCAATGATTTTATCATTATCTAACACATAACTACATTTTCTTTTAATATCATCCTCAATTTGTTTATCATCAGGATAACCATCCTGCCATTGATCAATATTATTCTCTTTAAAATAAGCTTGGGCCTGATTAATAAGTGACATAATAGCTTCAACGTCTTCATTCTTTGAGTTTCTAATCATAATACCACCTCAATTTTAAATTATAGCATTGTACTTAATAAAAAAACAAGATATAATAAATCCACTAAGGAGTGATTAGATGATTTATCATTTTGTAAAGATAGGTATATATATAATTTCAATAGGTTTAGCCATGTATGCTTTAAGCTGTTTTCGATTTAATGAAATGATACATAAGGGTAAAGTAAGAGAATTTTATTTATTTTATATTATGGCGTCAATAGTCTTAGGTTATTTATTTGCTTCATTTATTATTGATTTTGGAAATATGAGTTTTAGTTATATTTAATAAGGTTTTACATATATTGTATTATGAAAACAATATATGTAAAACTTATTTTTATATGTTTATGTTTGTTTATGATTAGTTGTATACATGAACAATCAATGGATAAAAAAGAAAGTAAAGAGTATATTGTTGAAGTAAAAACAGAAGAAGAAACAATGCACATTGAATTAGAAGAATATCTTATAGGTGTTATTGCTGGAGAGATGCCAGTTAGTTTTGATGAAGAAGCTTTAAAAGCACAAGCAGTTGCCAGTAGAACTTTTGTGTTATCAAGAAATTTAAAAGTTGATAATACAACAAGTTCACAAGTTTATTTAGATAATGACACATTGTTGCAACAATGGGGTAATAACTATGATGAATATATGAGTAAAATTAAACAAGCAATTAATGATACATCTTATGAAGTGATGACCTATGATGGAAATTATATTTCAGCTTTATTTTTTTTCATGCAGTAATGGACAAACAGTTAATAGTGAAGATTATTTTTCAGGAGAAGTTGCCTATCTTAAATCAGTTGATAGTCATTGGGATGAAGAGTTAGATAAGAATTTTATACAAACAAAAACATTTAGTAAAAGTGAATTAGCGTCTTTATTCAATGAAACATTGAATAATATGACAATTACAGCATATACCGATAGTGGATATGTAAAAAGTGTTATTGTTAATGATAAAACATATACAGGTAGAGAAATAAGAGAACTATTATCATTAGCATCATCTTGTTTTAGTATCGAATTAAATCAAGATGGTTATGTTTTTACAACCTATGGTAGTGGTCATGGTGTGGGAATGAGTCAATATGGAGCACAAGGTATGGCACTAGAAGGGTATAATTATCAGGATATATTAAAACATTATTATCAAAATATAGAAATTAAAAGTATAGACTTGTAAGTTTTGTACATACTTATTTTGAGGTGAAAGTATGTATAAAAAATCTAGAAATATAAAAAGAATTATTGTTGTTGGATTGGCTATGGTATTATTTTTGGGTGGTGTAGGGATTATTCAAAAGATATTAGATGATTCAAGTGATGATTTTGAGGACGAATCAGTAGTGAAAGTAGAAGAAAATGATACGACAGTGGAATCAGAAGAATCTGAAGAAGAAAGTATTGATGAAACTTTAGCATCACCCGTAGAAGATGGTATAGGTATTGTTAGATATTATTATAATAAAGATGATTCAAGTGAAAAACAGGAACAATCACTTATATTATTTGAAGGAGTTTATCGTCCAAATGATGGTATTGATTACGCTAAGAGCGGAGAAACATTTAATGTATTAGCTGCTACAAGTGGAACTGTTACAAAAAAGACGAATGATGCTGTTTTAGGATGGATTGTAACAATTACCAATAGTGATGATATACAAACAACTTACGAATCTTTATCAGAAGTGAATGTTGAATTAAATCAAGAAGTTAAACAAGGAGATATTATTGATTTAAGTGGTGAAAACATATATGAGTCTGATTTAGGAATTCATCTTCATTTTATTTTACAAAAAGGTGATACTCTTTATAATCCTGAAAATTATATAGGACAAGCATTGAGCAGCATATCGTCATGATATGCTTTTTTTCATTTATGCATTTATCTTGATAAATGCATAAAAAATAGTAAAATAGTCAACGAAAGTTTTGTTTCAGTTTATATTATGTCAATAAAATAAACTTGATTATTATTGAAATAATGATAAAATAACGTGAACTTCATATCATGTTCATTTTTAGATGTTAAATAGAAGAAAATTGTAGTTTATTTGGATATTAGGAAGGAAGTATGTATATGAATAAATTTTTAGTTGGTATTGATGTAGGATCTACAACTACAAAAATAATGGCTATTGATGAAAATAAAAATATATATTTTTCTGATTATCGCAGGCATAATGCGAATCAATTAAAGAGTATCTTTTTTGCATTATCTTTATTGAAGAAAAAATATAAAGATGAAGATATAGAAATTAAATTATGTCTAACAGGTTCAGGAGCTAAACTCATTGCTGAATCATTGGATGTTCCTTATATACAAGAGGTTGTTGCTAATTCATTAACATTACAGGATAATTATGATGATGTTGGAACTGCCATTGAATTAGGTGGACAAGATGCCAAAATAATCTTTTTCCATAAAGATGAAACCACAGGAAATTTAGATGTTTCTGATATGCGTATGAATGGTAGCTGTGCTGGAGGTACAGGAGCATTCATTGATGAAGTGGCATCTATTTTAAAAGTAGATATCGAAGATTTTAATGATTTTGCCAGTCAGGGAACTTGTGTGTATGATATATCTGGTAGATGTGGTGTTTATGCTAAAACGGATATACAACCATTATTAAATCAAGGTATTGCGAAAGAAGATTTAGCTTTATCATCTTTTCATGCAATCGCTAAACAAACAATTGGTGGTCTTGCTCAAGGATTAGAAATCAAAGCACCTGTCGTATTTGAAGGTGGGCCTTTGACATTTAATCCAAAGATGATAGATGTTTTTAAAGAAAGGCTAGATTTAAGTGATGATGATATTATTATTCCTGAAAGATCTGAATTAGTTGTTGCTTATGGTGCTGCATTATCTTTAATGACTATGTTTGAAGATGCTTCATATCTTCCTATATCTGTTTATAAAGAAAAATTATCTCATATACATGATCATCAAAAAGAAGCTCCTCATACTTCTGAACCATTCTTTCAATCAGATGAAGAAAAAGAAGAATTTCTAAAAACACATGCTTTAAAAACAATAGAGCCAGTATATACGGATAAAAAAGAAATCAATGCCTTTTTAGGCATTGATTCAGGTAGTACAACTACAAAGTTTGTATTAATCGATGAAGATGAGAATATTTTGGATTCATTCTATGCATCAAATGACGGAAAACCATTAATGGTCGCTAAAAAAGCCTTAATTAAGATGCGAGAAAAATATAAGAATTTAGGAATAAAACTCAATATATTAGATGTAGGTACGACTGGTTATGGAGAAATGCTATTTGCCAAAGCTTTTGGTTGTGAAACGCATCAGGTTGAAACTGTAGCCCATGTAAGAGCTGTTGAAAAATATGTCAAAGATGCTACTTTTGTGTTAGATATTGGTGGTCAGGATATGAAAGTTATTTGGGTGGAAAATGGTACAATTACTAATATTGTTGTTAATGAAGCTTGTTCATCTGGATGTGGTTCATTTTTGGAAAATTATGCCTCTTCTTTAAATATACCTGTTGAAAGAATAGCGGAAGCTGCTTTTGATTCTAAAAATCCAGCGGTTTTAGGTAGTCGTTGTACAGTTTTTATGAATAGTAGTATTATTACGGAACAAAGAAATGGCAAAAAGTCTGAAGATATTATGGCTGGTTTATGTCGTTCTATTATTGCCAATGTGTTTACTAAAGTTATACGTATTTCTAATTTGGATTCTTTAGGGGACCATATTGTTGTTCAAGGTGGAACATTTAAAAATGATGCTGTACTTTGTGCTTTGGAACAATATATAGGAAAACCAGTGACACGTGCACCATATCCTGAAATTATGGGAGCTATTGGTATTGCTTTAATTACCAAGGAACAATATCAGCCAAGTCATCCTGCTTTTGATTTGGATCAATTAGATAATTTTGATTATAAGAGTGAAGCTAATGTAACTTGTCCATTCTGTAATAATCATTGTCATAGAACAGTTATTCGTTTTTCTAATGGTAATTCATGGATTACCAACAACAGATGTGAAAATGGTGAAATCTTAGGTGATATTAAAGATGCTTCAGTGAGACAACAACTTAAAGAAAGAAATCAACAAAAAAATCAGACACCTAATTTATTTGAATATCGTGAAAAATTATTATTTAAAAATTATGAATATACACCATTATTAGATAAAAACAATATCAAAATAGGATTACCTAGAGTATTATCTTATTGGGATAATATGCCATTTTGGACAACATTCTTTAAAGCTTTGGGTTTTGACGTTGTGTTATCTGATAAAAGTACAAGAGAAATGTATGAAAATGGCTTACAGGCTGTTTCATCTGATACTGTTTGTTTTCCAGCTAAACTTGTTCATGGTCATATTAGAAATCTAAGAGATAAAAAAGTTGATCGAATCTTCATGCCTACAGTCACAACTATTCCAAGTGAAAACACTGAAGATACAAGTCAATCTATGTGTGCTATTGTAAAAGGATATCCAATGGTCATTAGAAATTCAGATAATCCTGAAAGATGGGGTATCAAATATGATAATCCATTATTCCACTGGTATAAAGATACCGACAGGAATAAACAATTACCTGAATATATGAAAAAGACATATGGTATTGATGAAAAAATTACTTTAAAAGCGATTGAACAAGCTGATAAAGCTCAAAAGACTTTTAGAGATGATTTATATAAAGAAGGTCAACGTGTATTAGATATGGTGGAAAAAGAAAATAGATATGCTGTTATTTTAGCTTCAAGACCATATCAAAACGATGAACTTGTAAATCATAAATTACCAGATATGCTTATTAATATGGGTATTCCTGTTTTAACGGCTGATTGTCTGGAAATGGCGAATTCTGTTGATTTAAGTCAAAGTCGTATTGATATAGTCAATAACTATCATGCTAGAATGTTATCTAATGCAATATTATCTGCAACCAATGAACATTTACAATATATTCAAGTTGTTAGTTTTGGTTGTGGACATGATGCTTACTTATCAGATGAAATTATTAGATTAATGAAAGAAATCTCTAATAAGAGTCCATTAGTCTTAAAATTAGATGAAAGTGATGTGCAAGGACCATTACGTATTCGTGTAAGATCATTCATTGAAACCATATCACGTAAAAACAATAAGCTCAATATACATCCATTACAGGATCCTTATCCTGTCAAATTTACTAAAGAAGATAGAGCGACCAAAACAGTTCTCATGCCTAATACTTCACATGCTTTTAGTAGGGTTATGTCTGCAGCAATGGTTAAACAAGGTATTAAGGCTGTGCCATTAGATTATGGTAGGGAAAGAGCTATAGAGTTAGGTAAACGCTATGTTCATAATGATATTTGTTTCCCTGCTCAGATTGTTATAGGTGAAGCTTTAGCCGCTCTTGAATCAGGCAAATATGATGTACATAATACAGCTATAGCTCAAGGTAAATATATTGGTGATTGTCGTTTAACTCATTATACAGCTTTAACCCGTAAAGCCTTAGATGATGCAGGTTATAAAGATGTACCAATTCTAACTAATGATGATGTCGATTATCATAATGTTCATCCTGGCTTTAGAATGAGTCTTGCTTCAGCTATGCGTATTGCCTTTGCTTTACCAATGATTGATATATTAGAAGAATTATTAAGAAAAATTAGACCATATGAATTAGTTGTTGGTAGTGCCAATGAAGCTTTTGAGAAAGCTATGGATTACCTTATTGATGGTCTAGAAAAACATGGCATCAATGGTGCTAAAAATGGTTTTAAAAAAGGTATCAAGGTTATGAAAGATATACCTTATGATCGTAGTAACTTAAAACCACGAGTATTGATTGTTGGTGAATATTTATTAAACTTCCATCCTGGAGCTAATCACGATATCGAAGATTATCTAGAAAAGAACGGTTTTGAAATCATTGAAGCAAGAATGACTGATGTCATTAGAAAAACATACTTCTATCAAGATAGTCAGGATAAAGAATATCATTTGGATCGACCTATAGATAAAAAAGTATGGTATGCAGTTGCCAACAATGCCTTCAATGTAGCACATAGTCTAGCTGATAGCATTGCCAAAGAACATCCGCTCTTTGAAAAAACCACTAGAATTCAAGACTTAACAGATGATAGTGATCCAATTATTCATCATACTTTTGATGCGGGTGAAGGTATCCTTATTCCTGGTGAAATTCTTCACCATGCAAAGCATGGATGTAAAAATTTCATTATCTTACAACCATTTGGATGTTTACCAAATCATGTTGTTGGTAGAGGTATTTCTAAGAAAATCAAAGAACTATATCCTGATGTTCAAGTTTTACCTTTAGATTATGATCCAGATGTTAGCTTTGCCAATATTGAAAATAGATTACAGATGCTTATTATGAATGTTAAGAAAGCTTAGAATTAATAATTATATAGATATAAAAAGTAGAAACATCATGTGTTTCTACTTTAATATTTCTAATGCTTCTTCATAATTTTCATCATTAAAATAACCATCTGTAATATGCACAAAATGATTTTCTAATTGATGTAGATTCATATCATCTAAAGCTACATAACTATCAATATCATTGATTCTTACATACTCTAATATTTCAATTACTCTCATATATGAAAACATAAACAAGGTACTATCAGGATCAATATCAAATATATCAGGATCTTCGACATCACTATAATCAGGCGTTTCACCAATGACATATTGATCTAAATCATGAATACGAAATAGCTTTAATAAATATTCATATCCTAAGTAACGCCAACCTGTTGATAATACAATTTTCGCATCAGTTTGTTTTATCAATTTCTTTAAATTATCAATAGCCTCCTGTTGCCAATCTAAACATAAAGCAGCTACATCCATTTTATTCATTTCATAATAGCCATCATTATTAAACTTATTAACAACTTCATTAACAACTTTATTTAAATCACAACGAATACGATTGGTATTATAAAATGGTTGCATAACGCCATCGATATCTAAAAATATCACTTTCATTTTGATCACCTATATTTATTGTATCAAAAAAGACAATATTTTTATATAAATATTGTCTTAATTTTTTATCTGCAAATTTCATCAATCCAGGCAAATAATTCATCCAAATCATAATCACCACTATGTGGTGTATTCCATGGACTGGCATAATCTACTTCGAATCCTCTATTCATGAGAGATAAAGCAAGTATAGCGGAAATAGATAATGATGTATCTCTATCAATACTACCATGTCTAATACGCCAATGTTTTGTTTTAATAGCATTTTCATCATCTAAATAATACATTGGATTCATGAGTTTAATATATTCTTCTTTTGTCTTGGTACCATTCACTAGACTATGTTTATAACTATAATCTGTAAAATGTTGATTATGAAATTCTTCGTTTTCAGGACTGTTTAATTCTAGATTATCAAAGGCTGGAGCATTTTTCATTCTTGTAATATCTTTACAATAAGCTAGATAATCAATATCAATAATTTTATTATCTTCATATATTGCCCAGGAAATATTTTTTGCTTGAGCCTTATTACCTGCATCTATAACTAAGCTTTTCACATACTCTTTAAATGAGCCATTACCATTATCATCTAAAGAAAGTGGATGACCTAGATTATCTTTTAGATTTAAAGAATTTACGTATTTAGGGAATAACTTTTCTAAATCCTTAGATACTCGTATTTCATCATCACTCATAGCTTCATCAATCATACTAAATGAAGGTCTACCACCTTCATCTTTCATATTTCTTCGATGAACTTCATAAATACCACTAAACTGCCATTCATATGCCATATCAGCATGATCCAAATTTGTAATTGGACAATAACAAGATGCTCCATATATTGAATCATCTTCATCATAAGCACCAATTTCATCTAAATATTTTTGATAATCATGATGATTTCCCGTCATGCCAATCAATGCTGATAAAGCTCCACCGGCACTTGTACCATTGGTAATAATCTTTTCAACATCACCAGGTATTTCATCTTGTAGACTTCTTATAAATCTTACAGCTGCTTTATAATCCACAATAAAAGCAGGAGCTAGACCATCTTCAACTTTTCTACCTCTAATAAAAGGTGAAACAACAATATAGCCATAATTTAAAGCAGCACTAATGGTATGGTATTTATTATCATTTTCAGGAGTTTGAATGTCACCATAACGATATCCACCAACAGCATTTGGCATAAATATAGGGGCATTATCTTTATTATATCCATTAATGCTTTTATTTTCATAATAAGCAGTAGGTACATAGATATTCATTTTTTGCATATCATGTGTTGGATTTTTAACATATGTAATATTGCTATATTCGCGATAAGTAGTTGTTAAATCATTATAACTACATTCTTTAATTATATATTCATTTAATTTCATTTTAATAGTTCCTCAATATCTTTCTTTACAAGTTTCATAACTTCGTTCATTTCTTCATTTGTAATATCATCAATGTGTATACCACATATACATGTAACAACACACTGATATTTTAAAACAGCTTTTTCTACGTACATTCTTGCAACAACATCATCTTTATGGGTTAATCTGTTATAATTACTCATTGTAACATGTGTCTTATCATCTTTAAAATAAGGTTCCCCAATAACAACACTGCCAATATGGCCATTCTCATTTTGCACAAGAATAACTTTATCTTTTCCCATTGATTTTAATTCGCTTTTTATTTCTATTTTTTTCATATTGCTCCTTTTTATGATATACTATTATTAGGTGATAAATATGACAATTGATCAAATACAATACTTTTGTGCTATATGTCAATATAAGACATTTTCTCATGCAGCATTAGAACTTCATATAACGCAATCCTCATTATCTAAACATATGATAAAATTAGAAAATGAATTAGATATCATTCTATTTGATAGAAGTCATCGTCAAATAACATTAACTAAAGCAGGTGAACAATTCTATTTGGATGCTCAAAAGATACTTAAAGATTATTATCATATGATGAATCATTTAGATTCATTTAAAGATAATACTCAAAATACCATTCATATAGCTATGTTACCAATTTTATCACAATATAATTTAGCATCTAAAATAGATGATTTTTCTTCTCTTTATCCTTCTTATCATGTTGAAATAGATGAAATAGAAGAAAGGGATATTCAAACTATATTAAATAATCAATATGATATTTATATATTAAGAGGAGATATGGATCTACCTCATTATAAGAAAATTCTTCTTTATAAAGATAAACTCACGGCTGTAACTTCTTATAAGCATCCGCTTTCTTCTTATGACGATTTATCTATATTAGATTTTAAAGATAATGAAATATTATTACCACCACAATATACGACCATTGCTCATATTGCTTTAGATACATTTAAAGCATTGAATTTTTGTCCAACACATATTAGATATGGTCGCTTAGAAACCATTTTATCATCACTTAAAGATTATAATGTGGCTTTTGTTATGGAAAAGACATTATCAATGTATCATTTATCTAATTTGTGTATGCATTCTCTTGAAGAAGAGGTGTACGGAAATATTTATTTGTATTATTTACCATCTGGGAAAACATGTATACAAAATTTTATTTCCATGTTTTAAAATCTTCAACTTGGATATCAAATGGAGATAGTATTTTGCCAATGAGATGCGTTTCCATATCTTCAATGGTTTTTGGATGATTATAGTAAGATAAAACTGGTGGTATAATATATATATTATTTAATTTTGATAAATAAGAAAGATTATCTAAATGAATAGGAGATAAAGGAGCTTCTCTTGTTACTAAGATAAGCTTTCTTTTTTCTTTAATCATAACATCTCCAGCTCTTAACAATAAGTTATCAGAATAACCATGAGCTAAACCAGCAACTGTTTTCATGGAACAAGGAATAATAATCATACCATCCATCTTATATGTTCCACTGGCAATAGATGCACCAATATTTGAACAATCATAAACAACATTCGCTAAATTGTAAAAATCTTCGATAGAATGATCACATTCATAAGGAATGGTCATTAATCCACTATGACTTATAACCAAATGTATTTCAATATCATGTTTATTTAATTCTGCTAATAAATGATAAGCCAAAGGCATGCCACTAGCACCAGAAATACCAACAACTATTTTCTTCATTTTAGTAATCCTTTAACCAATGCTTAGGATCGACTTCCTGGAACTTCGCTCTTTCAAAACGGTCTTTTTGATCAAATGGTACAGTACAATCAAAAATAGCTTTACAAGCCACACCACAGGCACGAATATGAGAAGCATATGCAGGTTGATTTGATGGATCCAATGGATGACATTGCACACCAGGAATTGTAATTAAATCTGTATCAGCCTGGAATCTTGTAGTCATAGCCCACATCACATCAGACATATCAAATGGATCAACATCTTCATCGACTAAGAATACATGTTTTAATTCAGCAAAAGCACTAAAAGCGAGTAATGCAGCTTGACGTTGACGACCTTCATCAGATGGAATAGATTTCTTAAATTGTAAAACAGCTACATATTTTCCTCCACCGCAAGATGCACAATAAACATTTAATAATTTACCAGGCATAGCTTTATCTATCATTGTAAGAATACTTGCTTCTGTAGGAATACCAGCCATAGATACATGTTCTTCACTAGGACCGATACATGTTTGCATAATTGGATTTTTTCTTGTCGTGACTGCTTTAACTTTAATAATAGGAAGTTCAGGATTAGCAGGTCCACAATATCCAGGGAATTCAGGCATGGCTTTACCTGTATTAGAATTAATATCTTCTCTAATACGTTTATAAGGTAAAATTTCACCTTCAATCACATATTCAGCATTCGCAATAGCTCTTTCATCAATAGTTAAACATTGCACCAATTCAACAGGTTTGTTTCTAATTGCTCCAGCAACTTGTAATTCATCATAACCTAATGGTGTTGTAGGAGCTTCAAAACATGAACCAATTTCAATAGCAGGATCAACACCAATACTTATAGAAATAGGTAATGGTTCTCCTTTAGCCTCTGCAACTTCTCTAAAATAACCAATATGTCTTGCACCTGGTTGTAAGAAAATAGATATTTCATCCTTTGATTGTAAACACATACGATGAATTGTTACATCAGATTCTCCAGTATCAGGATTATGAGCATAGCACATTCCTAAAGTAATATAAGGCCCAGCATCTTCAGGGGTATTGGTAGGTGCAGGAATCAATTTTCTGATATCAAAATCAGGATCATCTGCATAATATTTTAATTCCTGGCATTTAGCATCACTATTAGGAATAACAATAGGTGGCACAGGATTTTTAACAGAATCCTTTAATAAGAAACCTAATTTTTTAGGATCACAATTTAAAATCTTTCCCACACGTTCACGACTAGCCATAACACCAATAATAACTTTGGCATCAGGATGCCCCTTAACATTATTAAAAATCATGGCAGGACCTTTCTTTGTAGGTCTTTCAACTGTTCCTCCAGCACCAACATGACGATACACTCCAGCTAATTCTCCCATAGGATCAACTTCCACGTCAGTTTCAACTAATTGTCCATCTAACGAACGTAATAATTCAATAGTTGAACGTAAATCATTTACTTGATTTTCCATTTAATTCATCTCCTTGATTTAAGTTTATCATATATTCTATTTGTGAAACAATTCTAATTTCATATATAAGTATTCCAAAATGGAATATTAAAACATTAATAAAATCTTAAGAATTCAAGGGATTTATTTCGATATAATAAAGATGTTTTGAAATGTATGAAAAAATGTTGAAATACAGTAATTTTTTTTCTTGTATTTAATGTAAAAAATGATACAATAGAAATGCTTACGAAAAGGAGGTTTGTTTAATGTTCGGATCAAAAGAAATTGGTATTGACTTAGGAACTGCAAATATTTTGATTTATGTTAAAGGCGAAGGCATTGTTGTCAATGAACCATCAGTAGTAACTATTAATACCGAAACACAAAAACCCATCGCAGTAGGTGAAGAAGCAAGAGATATGCTTGGTAAGACGCCAGGTAAGTTTCAGGCTATTAGACCTTTAAAAGATGGAGTAATCGCAGATTTTCAAATTACAGAAATTTTATTAACTCACTTTATCAATAAATTAAATCTAAAAGGAGTTTTCTCTAGACCTACTATTTTGATTTGTTGTCCATCAAATATTACATCTATTGAAAAGAGTGCCATTATGGATGTAGCACAAAGATGTGGTGCTAAGAGGGTATTTATTGAAGAAGAGCCAAAGGTTGCAGCTATTGGAGCTGGTTTAGATATTTCTAAACCATCAGGAAATATGGTTGTTGATATTGGTGGTGGAACGACAGACGTTGCTGTATTATCATTAGGTGATATTGTTACAAGTACATCATTAAAGATTGCTGGCGATAAGATGGATTCAGAAATCATTAAGTTTGTAAAAGATAAATATAAATTATTGATTGGTGATCGTACTGCAGAAGAAATCAAAATTACAATTGGTAGTGCCTATGAAGCAAGTGCTGAAGATACTATGGATGTTAGAGGTAGAGATTTAGTAACTGGTTTACCTCATACCATTACATTGAATGCTAAGGAAACTCAAGAAGCTTTAGAAGAAAGCTGTATGACAATCTTACTTGCTACAAAACAAGTGTTGGAACAAACACCACCAGAATTATCAGCTGATATTGTTAATAAAGGTATCTTCTTAACAGGTGGAGGAGCTTTACTACATAACTTAGATAAATTCTTAGAAGAAGGTTTAGGTGTTCCTGTATTTGTTGCTGATAATGCTTTAGATTGTGTTGCTGAAGGCTGCGGAGTTATGTTAGAAAATACTGATTATTTAAGATAATGCAAAAGCATTATCTTTTTTAATTGTGTGATTTTTTTGTTTATTTGCCTTAATTTTGTGACAATATTTTCATAATTTTCTTCTACAATAAAAAAGGAGGTATTGTCTATGGCCAAAAAAGTTAAAAAGAAACCAACTAAAAAAAGAAAAATGGTATGAAAAAATAAAACTAGAAAATGTCTTAAGTGTATTAGAAATAGTATTAAAGATTGCGACGGCAATTGTTATAGGTGTATTTGCCAGTCAATTATTGAATAATGATTTTCTTTCATATATTCATTTTGGAACTATCAATAATATGCACTCAAGCTATTTATTTAGTACAATGAATAAAGGTAAAGATATATTAGTATTAGGAGCATTTATTGTAACAGTTTTATATTTATTAATTTATCTTATTCAAATTAAACTTGATAGAAGACAATTGATTGATAAGATTTATCTTATTATATTCTTCGCGTCTCTTGTTGTATTTTTTGCTTATGTATTTGGCAGTGCCACAGCCACTACAGCGCAAATCTCTATAACAATAGGAGCAATCATGTTTGTTCAAAGATTCTATTTTATATTATTTTATATACCAATTATATATACATTTGTGATTGATTTTAAAAATACATTTATGAAAAAGAAAGGAGAATAAATTTCTCCTTTCTTTCATTAATCTGATAAGTCAGCACCATTAGATGCAATAACTTTCTTATACCAATAGAATGAATCTTTTCTATATCTATCCAAAGTTTTTAAATCATATTCATCTCTATCAACATAAATAAATCCATATCTTTTAACCATACCTTCATGAGTAGAAATCAAATCAATAGCTGACCATGGACAATATCCCATCATTTCAGCACCATCTGTAATTGCTAATTGGATTTGTTCAATATGCTTTCTTAAATATTCAATTCTATATGGATCATGAACTTTACCATCTTCTGTAAGTTTGTCGTAAGCACCTATTCCATTTTCTGTCACAATCATTGGTAAACGATATCTTGAATACATTTCACGGATGGTTGCTCTGAAACCTTGTGGATCAATTTCCCAACCGAAGTCAGTATGAGGCAAATTATGATTAGCTGCACCAACATAAACACCTTTTTCCATTTTAGTCTTTTGTTGATCGTGACCATAAGTATCTTGAGCATCTTCACCACACCAAGCAACAGTAGCTGTAGAATAATAATTGAAACCAATGAAATCAGGATGACCATTAGCTAAAATTTCCATATCGCCATCTTCAATTATTGGTGTGGCATCTCTTTCTTCCATAAATGCCCAAGCTAAATTGTTATATTTACCATAAACAGCCATATCTAAATACAACCAGTTTCTAATTGCATTAAGATTTTGAGCAGCTAATATATCTTCAGGTTTACAGCTTGCTGGATAACCTAATGAAATATTAGGAGCTGGACCTATCTTACCACCATCAACCATTTCATGACACAATGCCATAGCTTTTGCTTGAGCTACTAGCATATGATGATTTTGTTGATATAAATTTTTATACTTTTCGGGTCCTGTTAAAGTTGTAGTACCAATCGTATCTCCTGTTAGAATCAACATATTTTGTTCATTAATCGTTAACCAATATTTAACACGATCACCGAAATTTTCAAACATCACTTTTGCAAAATACGTAAACCATTCAATCGAATCACGATTAAACCATCCACCTTTTTCTTCTAAAGCTTGTGGTAAATCAAAATGAAACATAGTTACTAATGGAATAATATCATACTTTAAACATTCATTAATAACATTATTATAAAATTCTATTCCTTTAGGATTTACTTCACCGATACCTTTAGGTAGTATTCTAGACCACGAAATAGAAAAACGATAAACCTTAAATCCCATTTCTGCCATTAATGCAATATCTTCCTTATATCTGTGATAATGATCCGCACAAACAGTTAAATCTGATGTTCCTTCAGGAACTTTTTTAACATCTTGTACTGATGGACCTTTACCATCCTCTAAATTAGCACCTTCTACTTGATAAGCACTTGTACTTGCTCCCCAAAGAAAATCATCAGGGAATGCTTTTAATTTCTTGTGTAACATTTGTATCCTCCTTATTATTATGTATTTATTATACATGAAAAATGCAAATATTTTTATCAAAAGAGTATGTAATATTTTAAAAATCATATTTTCCTCAATCTTAACTTTCTAATTTTGTAAAGAATAGACAACGTTAAACTTATTTGATAAAATACCATGCGAGGTGAATGATATGGGACAAAAGAAATATTTCTTTTTTGATATAGATGGAACACTCGCAGTTGGCGAACCAGGTAATCAATATATTCCTGATTCTACCAAGTTAGCATTACAAAAATTAGCGGAAGCTGGTCATTTTTTAGCAATCGCAACGGGACGAAGTTATGCTATGGCAAAAGACAACATGGTTAATTTAGGCTTCCATAATATGGTGAGTGATGGTGGTAATGGTATCACAATCAATGATGAACTTATAGACATTGAACCTTTAGATTATGATAAATGTATTGCTTTAATTAATGAATGTAAGGAAAAGGGATTTATATGGGCATTATCTCCTGATAATAAAACCAGAAGATTAGCACCAGATAATCAATTCTATGATTTTACACATGATATTTATATGGATACAGTTGTTAAGGAGAATTTAAATCCATTAGATTATGATAAGATATACAAAGTATATGTTGCTTGTTTTGCACCAGCAGAACAACAATTAGAAACACTTAAAGAATTACCTTGGTGTCGTTTTCATAAAGAATATTTATTTGTAGAACCAGGGGATAAATCTAAAGGTATTAAAAGAATGGTTGATTATTTTCATGGAGATTATAAAGATGTTGTCGTTTTTGGTGATGAAAAGAATGATTTATCGATGTTTTGTGATGAATGGACATCTATTGCAATGGGTAATGCGATTGATGAACTAAAAGCTAAAGCAACTTATGTTACAAGCGATGCTGATAAAGATGGTATCTATAATGCTTGTAAACATTTTAGGTGGATAGCATGAAAATAGTGTTTTTTGATATAGATGGCACAATTTATAACAATATTGTCGGCATTACCCAAAATGTTAAAGATGCCATTTATGAAACTAGACAAAAAGGAATACTTTGCTTTATCGCAAGTGGTAGACCTTATGGTTTTATTGCCCAAAATGTCAAAGACATTGGTTTTGATGGTTATGTATTATCTAACGGTGCACAAATGACTTATCAAAACAAAAACTTAAAAGTCAGATATCTCGATCAAGATTACTTAGCAACACTATGTAAAAAACTTAGAGATAAACATATTGAATTTACATTATTAACACCTAAGGCTTGTTATATGAGAAGAGGATATACGAATCTTCTAGAATTTTATTCAAAATGCAATATTGATTTTGAAAACTTTGTTTTTGATTATGTTGAAAATGAAATCATTGAACAAACAATCAAAGTAGAAGCATGGGTGAAAAATGAAGAAGAATATCAATATGTGGTATCACATTTACAACACTTCTCTCATGAACTTCATCCAGATAACCATAGTATGGAAATTTATTCACCAACAGTTTCAAAAGCAACAGGGATATTAGATGTATTAGATTTATTAAATATAGATGTTGATGATAGTTATTGTTTTGGCGATGGTCCTAATGATGTGGAAATGTTTGAAACTGTAGGTCATCCTATCGCGATGGGAAATGCGATAGATATTATTAAAGAAAAAGCAGAGATTGTTTGTCCATCTATTGAAGAAGATGGTGTGGCAATACAACTTAGAAAGATGTTTTAAAAAGCTTTGTCAATTTTGACAAAGCCTTTTTCTATAAGAGTAATGCTATAATTATTGCAAACCAGATTAATTTTGTGGTATTACGATAATATCTGGCTTTAAATATAAAATACTCATCATCTTGTTCATTTAAATAAAGGTGACAGCAAAAGCAATAAAGAAGAATAAATAAAAAAACTAAAACAAGCTGTTTAAAAAGTAGTTCAGATATTGGATAATGCTTCGTGAATAGCATTGAGTCGACGTTCCAAAGAGGAGCTAATAGCGACGACTTTGGACGTGATAATTCCCTCATCTGTGGATATCAGTAATCTATCATTATTGAATAATCAATTATTGGATGGTATTACGTAAATAACAATTGTACTTACTGTTTGTATATTTATATTAATTGTTTTTGATAGAAGTAAGAATATTACTGAAAGAATTAATGAATTTGGACTGTTATATGCGAATGGTTTATCACTGAAAGATATTATTGATATTATTATCAAGGAATCATATATCTATGTAATACTTACAGTAGGCATATCTTTGATAGTATCCATACTTGTTGTAGAGGTATTATATCAGTTAAAAATACTAAAAATATTGGAATTGATTGCTATAGCATTTGGTTTTTATATATTATTACTAGTTATACCAACAATTGTAGGATATATAATACTCAAGAAGAATAGTATTATTATTTTAAATACAGTCATAAATTGATAAGACAGATTACAAAACATATTTTGTAATCTGTCTTTTAATAATGTTATAATAGTTTCAATGAGGAGGATGCTTTATGTTTTGTGATTATCATGTACATACGGAATTTAGTGATGATAGTGAATATTTAATGGAAGATGTCATTAAAGATGCAATAGATATGGGGATGGATGAAATATGCATCACTGATCATGTTGATTATGGTATTAAATTAGATTGGGATTGTGGTAAAGAGATAGAATATCGTGATGGGATGCCACTTGCTAATGTGGATTATCCAAAGTATTTTGAAGAAATCAATAGACTTAGAAAAATATATCCTATTACGATCAAACAAGGAATGGAGTTTGGTATACAAACTCATACGATAAAAGATTATGAGAAGTTATTTCATCAATATGATTTTGATTTTATTATTTTATCTATTCATCAAGTAGAAGATAAAGAATTTTGGAATAACGAATTTCAAAAAGGAAGAAGTCAAAAAGAATACAATGATAGATATTATCAAGAAATGTTAGATGTTGTAAAAAATTATAAAGATTATAGTGTTTTAGGTCATATGGATTTAATTGTAAGATATGATGATCAAGGTATTTATCCTTTTGAGTTATTAAAAGATCAAATAACTGAAATATTAAAGATAGTTATTGAAGACGATAAAGGGATAGAAATTAATACATCTTCTCATCGTTATGGACTTAAAGATTTAACACCTTCTAGAGACATCTTAAAACTGTATAAAGATTTGGGTGGAAAAATTATTACTATTGGTAGTGATAGTCATAAGAAAGAACATTTAGGAGCATATATAGAAGAGACTAAAGAAGAACTAAAGCAATTAGGTTTTGAAGAATTTTGTACATATGAAAAAATGAAACCTATATTTCATAAGTTGTGAGAAATCATATGAAGGTGATAGCAGCAGTTGATAATCGTAATGGACTCATGTTTAATCATCGACGATTATCACAAGACATTGAAATGCGTAAAGATATGAAGATGTATGAACCAATTTATATGAATGATTATTCTTATAGTTTATATAACGATTGTGTAGAATGTATTGTAGATGAATATTTTTTAGATAATGATGATTATAATTTAATTGAAAATGTATCAGTGAAAGATTATCAAAATAATATAGATGAAATTATATTATATAAATGGAATAGAAATTATCCTGCTGATTTTTATTTAGATATTGATTTAACACTATTTTCATTAATAGAAACTATAGAATTTGAAGGTAAATCACATCATTTGACTAAAGAAATATATAGGAGAAAAGATGAGAAAGCGTAGAAGAAAGAAAAAGAGTTTTTTGCAACGTTTTATAATGACATTGTTATCATTAGCTATTATTGTATTTGGTGGTTATGTTGTTAGTGAAAATGTAGATATAGAGATAACATTTGGAAATGAAACAGTTATTGATTTAGACAGTATTCCTGATTATGATGAAGATCCTTATGTGGAGATTAATGATAATATACCTTATTTTACTGATGACGAAATTACTACTGAAGTCTTTGAAGAGTATAGTGAGTTAGATAGTTTAGGTAGATGCGGCGTGGCTTATGCCAATATTTGTCAAGAGCTCATGCCAACAGAAAAAAGACAGTCTATTGGTATGATTAAACCAACAGGCTGGCAGATAGCTAAATATGATTTTATTGATGGAAAGTATTTGTATAATCGTTGTCATTTGATTGGGTTTCAACTAGCTGGTGAAAATGCGAATGAGAAGAATTTGATTACAGGTACAAGATATATGAATGTTGATGGGATGCTGCCATTTGAAAATATGGTAGCAGATTATGTAAAGGAAACAGATAATCATGTATTGTATCGTGTGACACCACTGTTTGAGGGTGATAATTTAGTTGCTAGTGGGGTGGAAATGGAAGCTTATTCGGTTGAAGATGATGGTGAAGGTATTTGTTTTAATGTTTATGTTTATAATGTTCAACCAGGTGTTATTATAGATTATGCAACAGGAGATAATGAATTAGAGGAATAAAAGAGCATCATAATGATGCTCTTTGTTACTTTAAAATCTTAAAATGATGTCCTGGTTTGATGAAATCTAATAACATGATTTCTTCAGGTTTGACTGTAGCCACTAAATTACGTTCACCATCATTTGGAATCTCTGTTAAGACAATTTCTAATTCACCACGATAGTGAGCTAAATTATCATTGACAACTAATACATCACCTTTTGTAAATACAGGCTTGCCTGGATCACGATAAGGAATAGATTGAGATGTGACTTGATAACTAACATTTGAAGAAACTGTAGGATCTTGAACACTCTTTTGTGATTTAAACCAAACACGGGCAAAAGAAGATCTTAACATAAATGATGAATGATCATATCTATCCCAATGTGGGGCAAATTCATACATAATGGCTCTTTCGTTATCAGTGATACCTTCAGCTTCATCAACTCTAAATTCGATAGCCTGCAAATTGACTTTAGATAAAGCTTCTAGCTCTTCATCAGTAGCTGGATAATTACCTACTAAAATATCATCAACATCACCAGTTGCTAATAAATAACGGGCTTGTAAATCAATTGGTAAACCACGCATAATCTCAACAGTAGGTAGACCACAGAACACCTGCCAAGGCCCAATTGTATGTTCATTATTACTAGATACAAAAGCAGCAGTATGTAAGTTTAATTCTTTCCAATAAGCATTAAACTCCTGGAATAAATCAAAATCCAGACCAGTATATCTTTCAGGGAAAAAGTTATGGCACATAATGATTTGATCCTTATTTCCACCATTATTAATCAATAACTCTACACCTGCATCCATACTTGCATTAAATTCAATTTTAATATTATACGGATTACGTGTTACGGCAATATCACCTTGAGTTCCAAAATTACCATCCAAACGAATAATATCGAGTCCCAAATCAGCGAATGGTTTTAGATTATCAGGTGAAGCACCTATCAATTTAAAAACTTCTGGATTTGTATCAGCAGCTACTTCGAATCCAAGTTCATGAGCTTTCTTCATAAAATCCTTAAAAGTTGTTTTTAAATATGTTTCTCTTTCATCATCTGGAACAGATAAAAAACAAGTGAATATTCTGGTAAATCCTAATGAAGCCGCTTTTTCCATATAAGCGTATACTTCATTAATATCAGACTTATCAGGATAAACTGAAATACCTAATTTATGCATTCTATTTTCCTCCTTGGTTACATTATAACATTAACGAAATCAAATTTGAAATAGTTAGGAATTATTTGAGAAAAATTTCAGTGATTTATACAAAATAACTATTCAATCATTATTGCACTTAATGTCTTCTTTTATGTGCAGCTCTCTGATAACCATAATTAAAGCTTAAAACGCCTACAATAGGGAATGTGCATACAATAAATAATACTTTTATAATTCACCATATGATATAAAATGGTGCAAATAAAAATTTTATGCATAGTTTAATTATATCATTTTTTATATCATGATTCCTCCAACTATACGATATATCTTATCAGACGTTTTTAATAATTGCTATTATATTTTAAGATCCAAAAATTATTTGTATGATTTTTAAGCAATTTGTACTATAATACTAAAAAGGAAGGAGCATTGATATGAGTTTAGAAATATGTTTATCATTTGTTGTAACTTTTGTGATAAGTTTTATTCTTGTACCATTTGTTAGACAAGTCACAGAAGAATTAGGCATCATTGCTCATACCAATAAACGTACTGTTCATAAAGGAGATATTCCGCGTACTGGAGGTTATGCAGTTTATGCAAGTTTCCTTATTGGAACAATGATTTTTTTGAGTACGGATACACAAATCAATGCGATATTAATAGGTGGATTTATTATCTTTTTAACAGGTTTTTATGATGATATTAAGGATATTTCGCCGAGATTAAAGATGCTAGGTCAAATAATAGCTGCTTTGGTTGTTGTGTTTTACGGTGGTATTGTTTTAAAAGGTTTTTCATTACCTTTTTTACCAGATAATATTTCCCAGGCAATAGCGATTGTTATTACAATTGGGTGGATTGTTGGAATTACCAATGCGATTAATTTAATAGATGGCTTGGATGGTTTATGTGGTGGTATTTCGATTATAGTTTTAATAACAATCTCTTTGATTTCATTGACATATAGTCGTACAGATATTTCATCTTTGTCATTATTATTGGCAGGAGCTATTGGTGGTTTTCTAGTTTATAATTTTCATCCTGCATCAATATTTTTAGGAGATTGCGGTGCATTGTTTATCGGCTTTATGATTGCGGTGATATCATTATTGGGTTTTGGCTATAAGAGTTCGGTATTCTTTACTTTAGGGGCACCAATTGTTGTTTTGATGATTCCGATTATGGATACATTAATTGCCATCATTAGAAGAAGAGTGCATCATAAGAGTTTTAGTGAAGCAGATAGAGGACATTTGCATCATAAGCTGATGTTTTCATTAGAATTAGGGCAGACAAAAAGCGTGCTTATATTATATGGTGCTACATTATTATTTTCTTTATGTTCTTATATGTATGCATATGATACGATGGCTGCTACAATATTATTTCTTATATTAATGTTATTGTTTGAAGTCTTTGTGGAAATAACAAATATGATTGATCGTAAATATATGCCTGTTCTAACATTAATGAATATTTTTATTAAAAGTGATGATTTACCACATATTAAAGATACAAAACCTTATCGTGAATTTGCGAAAAGATTTAGGATGCGTTATGTTATAGGTGTTATTGTTATAATTGTTGGAGCGATAATTTTAACAGCTATTGATACTAGGCAGGAAGAAGAGGCTAAAAGGGAAACTATTGAAGTGTTATATGTTCAAGAAAATGATGAAACAGAATTGATGAGTGATATTTATAATCAATTAGAAAGTGCCGTGCAAAGGACTGATAAAGAAGCAGAGAGACAATTGGTTGCAGCTTATTTTGTTTCTGATTATTTTACTTTATCTAATAAAGAAGTAGATGAAATAGGTGGTGTTGATTATTTTTATCAGGATAAATTAGATGATTTTACATCTTATGCGATTAATGATTATTATGCTGATGTGAATAGTATGATTGAATCTGGGGATACTTTATGTGAAGTGATACGTTATGATATTATCAATAACATGCTTTCTCATAAAGCCTTATCAGGGCTTGAAGACTATACATACTATGATATTACTATAAAGATTACATTTGATGAAGAAAATTCAATTCTTAATACTTTAGAATATACAACAACAGTAACAGTTATTTATAAAGATGACATATATAGTGTTGTGGCTGTTGATGAAGCGGCAGTTGAAGATATTCCTGAAGAAACTGATGAAATTGAAGATTCTAATGTAAATGAAGATGCAGAAATTACGGAATGAAATTTAGGGTTGTAATTTAATTCTACTTATGTTATTATAGCAATGCTGATAGAGAGGAGGTACACAAATGGAAATGGTTTTAAGTGTTTTATTAATAATTGTTTCAGTGGCTCTTATTATTGTATGCCTATTACAGAGTGGTAAAACTGATGGTATCGTTAATGCCTTGACAGGGCAAAGTTCTGGTCTTTTTGCGCACCAAAAGGAAAGAGGAGCTGATTTGGTACTTTCTAGAATTACAGTTGGTCTTGCGATTGCATTTTTCGTTATTGCAATACTACTTAGAATGGGTTAATGATAGGACACTGATGTGTCCTGTTTTTTTATGTTTTGAGGAGGTGAATGGATGAAAGAGGATATATTAGAATTATTAAAAGATGAGAATTATCATTTAAGGAAAATAGATGAATTGGCGAGTACTTTTAAACAAGTAGATACAAAGGATTATATTGCTTTTATTAAATTAATTAATTCTATGGAAGATAAAGGACTCATTGTTAGAAACGAAAAGAATCAATATTATTTACCTGATCAATTAGATTATTGTGTGGGTATTTTATCTATGAACAAAAAAGGTTTTGGTTTTGTTAGAATAGATGAAGAAAATGAAATACATATTAATGAACATAATTTAAAAGATGCTTTTGATAAAGATAAAGTATTGGTTAAAAGACATATTTTAGCTAATGGTAAAATAGAAGGTCAGATTGTTAAAGTATTAGGGCGTGGCAAAACAAGATTTGTTGGAGAAGTTTCTAAGGGTAGACATGAATATATCATCAAAGTTGATGATGATAAGATGAATCAATGGATTTATGTAGATCAGGCTCATATGCATGGAGCTGTTGTTGGTCATAAGGTTGTTGTTGAGATAAAAGCGTATAAACCTTATTTAAAAGGTGATATTGTTAAGATATTGGGTCATAAAGATGATCCTGGTATGGATATATTATCTGTTGTTTATGAACATGACGTAGATATTGATTTTCCCAAAGAGGTTTATGATCAAATAGCAATTATACCAGATGAAATAGATCAAACTGATATTAAAAATAGAGTAGATTTAAGAGATAAAACAATTGTTACGATTGATGGTGATGATGCCAAAGATTTTGATGATGCTATTTCGTTATCTAAATTAAATAATGGTCATTATCAATTAGGTGTTCATATTGCTGATGTTTCTTATTATGTTGAAGAAGGTTCACCTTTAGATAAAGAAGCAGTGAAACGAGGTACATCAATTTACTTAGTAGATAGAGTTATTCCCATGTTGCCATATAAACTATCCAATGGTATTTGTTCCTTAAATGAAGGTGTTGATAGATATACAATTAGTTGTATCATGGAAATAGATGAAAAAGGCAATGTTGTATCTCACGAAATACAACCAACTGTTATAAGATCAAATCATCGTATGACCTACAACAATGTTAATAAGATATTAGATGGCGATCCCATTTTACAAGGAAAATATCACGACGTTGTGAATTTGTTCTTCTTAATGAATGAGTTGGCGCATATATTAAGACGTAAAAGAGACAATAAAGGTGCGATAGATTTTGATGTCAATGAAGGACAGGTTATTGTTGATAAACAAGGTAAAGCAGTAGATGTGGTATTAAGACAACGTGGTGAATCAGAAAAAATGATTGAAGAGTTTATGTTGTTAGCGAATGAAACAGTTGCCCAACAATTCAAATGGATGGATTTACCATTTATTTATCGTGTTCATGAACAACCCGATTCTAAGAAATTACAACAATTTATATCGATGGTTAAACCATTAGGATATACGATTAAAGGTTCTTTAGAACATATTTATCCTAATGAATTAAGTGCTATTATTGAAGCTTCAAAAGGAACGGAAGAACATAGTGTTATCTCAACATTATTATTAAGATGCATGCAAAAAGCACGATATGATAGAGAATGTTTAGGTCATTTTGGTTTAGCTGATGATTTTTATACTCATTTTACATCACCTATTAGACGTTATCCTGACTTATTAGTGCATCGTTTAATTCGTACATTCTTATTTAAACAAGATTTAACTCAAATAGATCATTTTGAGGAAGTTATCCCTTATTTAGCAGAACAATCATCATCTAGAGAACGTTTAGCCATTGATATTGAACGAGAAGTTGATGATATGAAAATGGCTGAATATATGGAAAATCATATTGGTGAAATCTATGATGGTATTATTTCATCTATTACTTCATTTGGATTTTTTGTGGAATTACCTAATACTATTGATGGATTAGTTCATATTACAGAATTAACTGATGACTTTTATAACTATGATGAAAAGAACATGATGCTTATTGGTGAACATACTGGTAAGATTTATAAACTATCTGATAAAGTCAAAGTCCGTGTTGTATCAGCAAGCAAAAAAGATAAGAATATAGATTTTGCAGTTGTGGGTAAAAATATTAAACCTAAAAGGAATAAAGTTATTCATATAAATGATAAAAAAGTAAAGACAAAACAATCTAAAAATAGTAAAATATATAAGTCTAAACGAAATACAAAAAGAAAGACAAGGAAGTGATATGCATGAAAGTTGTTTCTCAAAATAAAAAAGCCTACCATGATTATTTTATCTTAGATACTTATGAAGCAGGTATTGAATTAAAGGGAACAGAGATTAAATCAGTTCGTAAAGGCAGTGTTAATCTTAAGGATTCTTTTATTAGAATTAAGAATAATGAAGCTTTTATTGAAAATATGCATATTGCTCCTTATGAACAAGGGAATCGTTTTAACCATCAACCTTTAAGAACAAGAAAGCTCTTATTACATAAAAAAGAAATAAGAAAACTTCAAAAACAAATTAAAGAAGATGGTTTAACAGTTGTACCTACAAAATTGTATTTTAATTCTTCTAAACTTAAAGTAGAAATTGCTTTAGCTAGAGGAAAGAAATTACATGACAAACGTGAAGATCTTAAAGCAAAGGATGCTAAAAGAGATATTGAAAAAGCATTGAAAAATGCTTACTAACCTGGGGGCGTTTTGGCTTCGACAGGGGTTAGTTTGAATGGAGTTGCAGTCGTCGGCATACGTTAAGTGCACCAAAAAATATCTGGAAACAGAAACAATTACGCTTTCGCTGCCTAGTATAAAAGCCTTTCTCTAACAGTAGAGACGCGAAATATCAGCCCTCAATATGCCTATGATTGAGGAATCTGGTAATATAACCTATAGGATAAGGATATAGGGAGTCTGGACTTATATCTCGAAAATCAACAGAATCGCTAAGTGAAAGACTGCTTGTGGATCGTAGCTTAGTTAAATTCATTCCATAAGATAAACTGTAGAAGCTTCATATGGGACAGCTTTTGGACGCGGGTTCGATCCCCGCCGCCTCCACTGAACGTAAAAGCGAACATTTCTAATCAGAAGATGTTCGTTTTTTTTGTAATGTCGATTTACTAAATAATAGTTATCACGTTATTGATAATATATTGATTTAAAAAAGGTTTTTAACTATAATTGATATATATGAAGTTAGGTATAAAAATAAGTCTATTTTATATTATATAAAGAAGGTGAACATATGGATTATTTGGATTTTTTACAATCAAATAAAAAATATTTTGAGGATTTTGTTACTAGAAGCACTTATCACAGTAATGCTATTGAAGGAAGTACTTTAAGTGTTAATGAAACTTATGCTTTATTATTTGACAATAATCATTGTAATATTAAAAATGCCTCTCCAAGAGAAATTTATGAAGCTATCAATCATAAAAAAATATTGGAAATTCTACTAGAAAAAGTTAAAAAGGAAGAATTATTATCTCATGAATTATTAATATTAATTAATCAAACTATTAATGAAAATATTATGTATGTTGGTGGTTATCGTTTGGGACCAATTCGTATTATTGGTTCACAGAAGAAGTTCCCTTATCCTATGGAATTAGAAGAGAGAATGAGTACTTTTATAGATAATTATAATAACCTCATTCATAATAATATAACTATGTTAGATATCGCAAAAATGCATCTTCAATATGAAAATATTCATCCGTTTCCAGATGGTAATGGTAGGACAGGACGATTATTAATAAATTATTTATTATTGATAAAGAATCAATGTCCAATAGTGACACCTGTATCAAAAAGAGCAGAATATTTAGAATATATGGAAGAATCTAATGAAGAAGCATTAGCATATTTCTTTGAAGAATTACAAATAGAAGAGTATGAAAGAATAGAAGATTTTAGTCAAATGTAAAGGTGAACTCAATTGAGTCAATGTCGTCAATTTAAGAAATGGAAAAGAGGAAATTTTG